>JBCEBX010000377.1:1593-6738 GCA_039206455.1 Asticcacaulis sp. | reverse complement strand
GAGGTGTACGTCGCCAAAACTATGCACGAAATCCCCCACCTCAAGGCCCGCTGCCTGCGCCACCATGTGCGTCAACAGCGCGTAGGAAGCGATATTGAACGGAACGCCTAAGAATATATCGGCTGACCGCTGATAGAGCTGACACGACAGCTTTCCGTCGGCGACAAAAAACTGAAACAGACAATGACAGGGTGGTAAGGCCATATCCTCGATTTCCGACGGGTTCCATGCGGAAATAATATGGCGGCGCGAATAGGGATTGGTCTTCAGGTTCTCAATAAGCTGTGCCATCTGGTCGATCTGACGCCCATCAGGTGCGGCCCATGAGCGCCACTGCTTGCCATAGACGGGCCCAAGATCGCCATTCTCGTCTGCCCATTCGTCCCAGATCGTCACCTTATGGTCATGCAGGTATTTGACGTTGGTATCACCCCGCAGAAACCACAAAAGCTCAACCGCGATAGATTTGAAATGCACCTTCTTGGTGGTCAGAAGCGGGAAGCCCTGAGACAGATCAAAGCGTATCTGACGCCCGAACAGCCCGCGTGTGCCGGTGCCGGTGCGGTCACTGCGCTCGACCCCGTTGTCCATGATATCGCGCAGGAGATTGAGATACTGATATTCGGGGTGTTGAGACATGCAGAGGTACTTTATACGAGAAGACGATTCTGGAAGTCACTATAGTCAGGAGCGTCGCCCGTGTCATTGCCTGTGTCATCGCCATTGCCCGTTTATTATGATCGTGACTGCGATCTGAATGTGATCCGGCAAAAGCGGGTTCTGGTCATCGGCTATGGCTCGCAAGGCCGCACGCAGGCGCTCAATGCCCGTGATTCCGGCGTGAGCGATATTCGCGTGGCCCTGAAGCCGGACTCCGCGACGCGCCCAAAGGCTGAGGCCGATGGCTTTCAGGTCGTGACCGTGGCCGAAGGTGTCGCCTGGGCTGAGGTCATCATTGTCCTGACTTCCGATGAAGCGCATCAGGCCTTATTCGCTCATGAAATTTCCCCGAACCTCAGGGCTGGTCAGGCGC
Source organism: Asticcacaulis sp. (assembly GCA_039206455.1). GTDB lineage: Bacteria > Pseudomonadota > Alphaproteobacteria > Caulobacterales > Caulobacteraceae > Asticcacaulis. The sequence continues at coordinate 5,705 of JBCEBX010000377.1, read as the reverse complement.
TGATCTTTGCCCACGGCCTGTCGGTCAATTTCGGGCTGGTGACGCCGCCGTCAGATGTCGATGTGCTGCTGGTATCGCCTAAGGGGATCGGCCCGCGCATCCGCGACATCTATGAGGCCGGTGAGGGGGTGTTTTGCCTGTTTGCCGTGCATCAGGACGCGAGCGGTCAGGCGAAATCTATCGGCCTCTCGTTCGCGGCGGCGCTAGGCTGCGGACGTAAGGGCATACTGGAAACCAGCATGAAGGCCGAATGCGAATCCGACCTGTTCGGTGAGCAGGTGGTCTTGTGCGGTGGCACGCGGGAACTGGTGACGACCGCTTTCGATACGCTGGTTGAGGCCGGTTATCCGCCCGAAGTCGCGTGGTTTGAAACCTGTTATGAACTTAAGCTGGTGGTCGATCTGTTGTGGGAACGTGGCATGGCGGGCGGCTTTGGGAAAATCTCCAACACGGCCGAATATGGCGCCTATCTGACGGGCCCGCGCATTATCGGTGACGCCTCAAAAGCCGCTATGCTGGAGGTGTTAAAAGACGTTCAATCCGGCAATTTCGTCAAAACCCTGATGAGTGATTACAATGCCGGAAGCCCTGATCTTCTGGCCCACCGAGCGGCCCGCGCGCAGGATGCGGTCGATCAGACCAAGGCCCATCTGGATGCGGTGGCTAATAAGGCTTAGCGCTTTGGTAATCGCCCGCCGCTTTTCAGACAGGCATCAAGTGTGGCGTAAGGCGTAAAATGTTTGGTTTGCGCATAATAGGTCGTACCGCGCGCATGGCAGATGCCGGAATTTGACTTTTTGACCGGCGGGCTGTCATTGGCCGCCACCGGTGAGGTTGCAAACAGGGCAAAGGCCAATCCCAATCCGATCAGTATCTGCTTTGAATGCGTCACCATTCCAATTCTGCCTCGCCCCTGAGGATCGCCTCAACCTCGGGCGTATGTTTACGCTCCCCCTGATCATGCAGGATCAATGCCGGAAGCAGGCGCAGTGGTGCTTTACCCAGACGCTTGGCGCGCACCAGAACCCGCTTGGCGTCTTTATCGGCAAAGGGTTGGATCGGGCGGATAATAAACGACCCGCATTTCGTCAGCCCGCCCAATATATCGCCCAACCGGTCGGCACGATGAATAAACAGAATATCGCCACCGTCCCTGACCGCCGCCTGAGCAAATTCAAGCCAGGCCCCCAAACCATCATCGGCAATCCACGCCGGACGCTTAAGCTCATGCGGTGGCCGCAACAAGGTGGGATCATCGAAATAGGGCGGATTCGACATCACCAGATCAAACCGCTCCAGCCCGAACGCCTTGAACCCCGCTCCAATATCGCCATTGAGCGCCTGATCCTCTCGGCCATTCAGGGCGATATTTTCCTGCGTCAGCCGAAAGGTCGCCGTATCGCGTTCGATGCCCGTAAGCCTGACCTGCGGCGCGCGTGCCGCCAGCGACAATAACGCACCGCCCACACCACAGCCTAACTCAAGCCCTTTCAGCGGCTTAGTGCCGACAATTGACGCTGCTCCCGCCGCCAGCAAGGCCCCGTCCATACCGATACGATAGCCTTTCGACGGCTGACGCAAACGCACGCGCCCGTTCAGCAAGGTTGTTTCCAGTATGTCTGTGTCGGTGGTGTCGGGCATGGGCCTCAGGGGTCGCTTTATGTCGGCATATAGCACAAAAGTCTTAACGCAGGCATGGACTAAGGCCGTCAAGCGGTTTAATGCAGGACAGGCTTTTTAGGACTGCCGGAGTTTCGCGTTTTGAATCTGGTCGATATGGAAAAAACACGCACTGATCGCGTGATCAAAAGCGGGGATGTCAATGCCCTGTTTGCGTTGGGTGATGCCGATATGGCTGACGTCAATGCCCTGATCCGTGACCGTATGCAAAGTGACGTTGCTGTGATTCCGGCTCTGGCTGATCATCTGATTGCCGCCGGTGGCAAGCGTCTGCGCCCGCTTCTGTGCGTGGCGGCGGCGCGTCTGTGTGAGACGACCAACACCAATCACCACAAACTGGCCGCAGCCGTAGAATTTATCCATACGGCCACGCTCCTGCATGATGATGTGGTGGATTCAAGCCAGTTGCGCCGTGGCAAGGTCGCGGCTCACCTGATCTGGGGCGCGCCCTCATCGGTACTGGTCGGTGACTACCTGTTTGCCCGCGCGTTTGAGCTTATGGTCGATACCGATTCGATCGAGGCGCTGGGGATTTTGTCGCGGGCCTCGGGCGTGATTGCCGAAGGTGAAGTGCTGCAACTGACGCGCGCCTATGACGCAGCCCTGCCCGAAAGCGTCTATATCGAGATCATTTCCGCCAAGACCGCCGCCCTGTTTGCGGCGGCATCCGAAAGCGGTGCGGTCGGCGCAAAGGCCACACGCGCCCAACAGGCAGCGCTAAAAACCTACGGCCATGCGCTGGGGCTGGCCTTCCAGATTCAGGACGATGTACTTGATTACGGCAGCACCGCTGAAGCACTTGGTAAAAATGCCGGTGATGACTTTGCCGAAGGTAAGGCGACCTTGCCGCTGATTCTGGGCATCGCTGCCACAGGTGCCGCCGAAGCGGCCTTCTGGGAACGCACCATAGGCAAACGCACTCAGTCTGAAGGCGACTTTGAACGCGCCCGTCAGTTGATTATCGATTCGGGGGCTATGGCGCAGGCGGTGGACAAGGCGAAAGCCTATGCCTCTGAGGCCAAAACCGCCCTGTCAATCTTCCCCGACAGTGACTGGAAAATCGCTCTCGAAGCGCTGGCCGACTTCAGCGTTTCGCGCAAGAAATAAGCATCTGGAATGGGGGCCGGCTTAGCTCAGATGCTGACCGGAATCGACGCAGATCATCTGACCGGTAACGGCGCGCGCCTCTATCAGATAAGCCACAGCCGCCGCAATGTCTTCGGGCGTCACCGGCTTTTGCAGAAGGGTTGAGGCGGCTTCGGCTTCGAATTCCTCAGGTGTCTGATGAATCGACGGCAGGGTCGGGCCGGGGCCAACCGCATTGACCCGCACCTTAGGTGCCAAACCCTGCGCCAGTGTCCGCGTGGCGTACCACAGACCGGCTTTGGACAGGCCATAGGAAAAGAAGGGCGGGGAAGGGTTCAGCACCCGCTGATCAATCAGATTGATGATGCTGGCATTGTCCGGCAGGTCAGCCTGTCCCGCAAAGGCCTGAGACAGAAGCACCGGCGCCAGAAGATTAGTGTTCATATGGGTCTGCCAGGCCCCGACCTCAATCGAGCCGGGGCGGTCATCCTGAAACACTGAGGCATTATTGACAAGAACCTGCAAAGGCCCCAGCGCCTTAACGGCGGATGGAATCAGCCGCGTAATACTGTCGGGCTGGCTGAGGTCAGCCTGAAGTGGCACCGCCCTGACGTTTAGGCGTTTAAGTTCGTCACAGAGACGTAAGGCCGCGTCTTCGGAGGCACCGAAGTGCACGCCTATATCATACCCCTGTTGCGCCAGCCTGAAGGCCACCGCCCGTCCGATACGTTTGGCGGCACCGGTAACCAGAGCGGCTTTTGCGGACGAGACAGTCAAATCAGGTCAGGCCTAGTCGATACGACCAAAATCGATGAAATTCAGGGCCGCGACAGCAGCGATAAAACCGAACATAATGGCGATGGCCAGCATGGATGTACTCCGTATCAGGTATTGTTTCCCGTGCTTAAACGCCTTGGCGACGGAACTCAAGAGGCCGCAGCATGGTAACGGTAGCGACGTGCTTATAAAATGGCTGTGATCACGGCTGTGATGTCTTGTGTAACACCATTAATCATATCAATACTGAGCCTATGGATGACTGGAAGCGCCTTGTAGAGCCCTATGCCCGCCCGCTGTTTTTTGCCCATTCGCGCATGACGCGGGGCAAGACACTGGGGGTGCGCGGCATGGTGGTTGAAGATAACCGGCGCGTCCTTCTGATCGAACACACCTATCTTGATGGCTGGTGGCTTCCGGGCGGTGGTGTCGATGCCCTTGAGACAACAGGCGATGCCGTGGTCCGCGAACTACGCGAAGAAGGCGGTATTATCGCGCTTGAGGCCCCCAGACTCCTGTCCATCCACTCCAATGAACGCTTTTTCCCCGGCGATCATGTCCTGTTGTAC
>JBCEBX010000377.1:0-1583 GCA_039206455.1 Asticcacaulis sp. | reverse complement strand
GTATAGAAGAGGTTTTGCACGGCTATCCTGCCGATCCGATGTGGTAAGGCGGCGTACCGGTTGCGATCTGGCAAAGTTTCGCTATATGTTCTCCTATTGTGACTGACATAGTTTCCCCCATACCTGAGGCTGAAGAAATCCTGACCGGTGCCGCCCTGATCCTGCGTGAGGCACGGCTGGCCGAGGACAAGCCCGGCGTCTATCGCATGATCGGCGAAAAAGACGAGGTGCTCTATGTCGGGAAGGCGAAATCCTTAAAACGCCGAATCCTGCAATATGCGCAGGGCCGTGTTCATTCCAACCGCATTGCGCGCATGGTCTATCTGACGCGGTCGATGACCATCGTCCGGACGCAGACCGAAGGCGAGGCGCTGCTGCTGGAAGCCCGTCTCATCAAGGCGCTGAAGCCGCGTTACAATGTGCTGTTGCGTGATGATAAATCCTTTGCCGAGATACTGGTGCGCAAGGATCATGAAGCGCCGCAGATCACCAAGCATCGCGGGGCGCATTCTATAGCCGGCGACTACTACGGGCCGTTTGCCTCGACCGGCGCGGTTAACCGGACGCTCGATACCCTGCAAAAAGCGTTTTTGCTGCGCACCTGCACCGATAATATCTACGCCAGCCGGACACGGCCGTGCATGTTGCACCAGATCAAGCGCTGCTCGGCGCCCTGTACCGGTGAGATCAGCCTTGAGGCCTATAATGATCTGGCGGCTCAGGCGCAGGCTTTCCTGAAGGGCAAGAGCCGTGTCGTTGTGGCTGACCTGTCGGCGCAGATGATGAAGGCGTCTGACGAGATGAATTTTGAGAAGGCCGCGCAACTTCGGGACCGCGTGCGGGCGCTTAACCACGTGGCCATGTCTGCCTCTATTGGTCTGGGGGAAGAAGAAGCCGATGTCTTTGCCGTGGTGCACGAAGGCGGGGCAGCCTGTGTTCAGAGCGTGTTCTACCGTGCCGGTCAGAACTGGGGCGACCGCGCCTATTTCCCGCGCGTCGATAGTGAGGATGATGAGGGCATTATCCTTGATGCCTTTCTGGGGCAGTTCTATCAGGACAAGCCCGTCCCGAAACTTATACTTTTGTCGCATCCCCTGACCGAACCGGAACTGATGATGGAGGCTTTAAGCCTCAAGGCCGGACGCAAGGTCGAAATCCATTGCCCGAAACGCGGCGAAAAAGCCGATGTTGTGGCCCATGCCCTGAATAATGCCCGTTCGGCGCTCGGGCGGCGCATGGCGGAAAATTCGGCGCAGGTCAGGCTGCTTGACGGCGTGGCCGAAGTCTTTGGCCTTGAGGCCCCGCCGCAGCGCATCGAGGTCTATGATAACTCGCATCTGGGGGGCACCCATGCGGTCGGCGGGATGATCGTCGCCGGCCCCGAAGGCTTCATGAAGGGGCAGTATCGCAAATTCACCATTCGTGATCTCGATACGGTGGCCGGTGACGACTATGCCATGATGCGCGAAGTGTTTCGTCGCCGCTTCATGCGCCTGAAAAACCGTGCCGAAGGTGCCCCAGAGGACGAAGGGTTCGGGCGGCCGGATCTGGTGCTGGTCGATGGCGGGCAGGGGCAGCTCGAT
>JBCEBX010000376.1:0-9265 GCA_039206455.1 Asticcacaulis sp. | reverse complement strand
GGGTGCCAGAAGACCATGCCGCGACCTTCTTCCTGCATGTGGAACAGGTCCATCTGGCGGCCGATCTTGCGGTGGTCGCGCTTTTCGGCTTCCTCGATGCGCGTCAGATAGGCCTGAAGGTCTTCTTCGCTGGCCCAGGCCGTGCCGTAGATGCGCTGAAGCTGGGCATTGTTCTGATCCCCGCGCCAGTAAGCACCGGCCAGCTTGGTCAGCTTAAACGCCTTGCCGACAAATTTCGATGACGGGAAGTGCGGCCCGCGGCACAGGTCTTTCCAGTTGTCACCATGCCGATAGACGGTGATGGTCTCAGTGCCGGGCAGATCACGGATAATCTCGGCCTTATAGTGCTCACCAATCGACTCAAAATGCGCGATGGCCTCGTTGCGATCCCAGACCTCGCGCACGATTTTCTCGTCGCGATCCACAAGCTCCTTCATCTTCTTTTCGATCTTCGGCAGATCATCCAGACTGAAAGGCTCGGCGCGGGCAAAGTCATAATAGAAGCCGTCCTCGATAGACGGGCCGATGGTGACCTGCGTGCCGGGGAAAAGTTCCTGCACAGCCTGCGCCAGAAGGTGCGCCGCATCGTGGCGGATGACCTCAAGCATTTCCGGCGCATCACGCAACAGGATTTCAATCGTGCCATTGCCTTCAATCGGACGATCAAGATCATAGAGATCGCCATTCAGGCGGATCAGGGCGGCTTTTTTGGCCAGAGACTTCGACAGTCCCTCGGCTATGGTTCGACCTGTGACCCCCTGCTCATAGGAACGCACGGCGCCATCGGGGAAGGTCAGGTCGATCATTGTTATTCTCTCGGTTTATTCCGCCCCTACGACAGGCTGGAATGTTGATATTGTTCCTGCCTGTACGACAGCCGACAAGGGTTGATCAAGTGCGCTCTTGTTCTTTTTCAGGCTTTGGCGGCACAGGGTCAAACCCTGAGCCACCGCCGGGGCGGCACCGACAGATGCGCTTTACCCCCATCCATGACCCTTTAAGCGGCCCATGAGTGATCATCGCTTCGGCGGTATATTCCGAGCAGGTCGGCAGGAAGCGGCACTGCTGCCCGATGAACATCGACAGGCTGAGCTTATAAGCGCGCAACGCCCCGCGAACGGTCTTTTCATATATCCGGCTCATGCCTCACACCTCTCTGCCGCTCGCCTGAAGACAGCTAAAACCACGTCCACGTCTCCACTTGACTATCACAAAATCGTGAAGCACCATCCACACCACAGGGGGAACCGCCATGCACACTTCACTTTTACGCTCTGGTCTTATCCTTTTCGTTGCTCTCAGTGCATGTTCCCGACCTATATATTCCGATCAGGTCGTAGGGCCTGATATGGCACATCAAGGCCCGTTTGGCGATTTCACTCAGGTCAGATTAACTCCGCCGAATGATCCGGACGGTAAGGCTATGCGCATTGAAATAGCCAAAGCCCCTAACGAAGACGTTGCGACCCTGACACGCGTCCTTTCAGACACCAAACCGTATCTGGCAGGCGTGAGCTATCATCCGTTTGTGCCTATTGTTGCCGAAACCAATGCTGAGCGTAAAGACTACTGGATTGTCGGTCTGAACCTGTCACGCACGCCTGATCGCTCCGTCTATACTGTGATCCGTTTTGCTCACGATCTGGAAATGGAAAAGGGCGTGGTGCACAGGATCGAATATATGCAACTCAGTTGCCGCGACCTTGAAATTGCACGCCTGCCACCCGAGGCTCATGACCCGGCTAATGCTAACAAAACCTATACCGCAGAATTTGATCCCGAAGCCGGAGACTGCGAATTCAACAGTCTCACTGAAGCCCACAGGGTCACACCCCTGATCTTTAAAAAATACGATCAGATAAAATCATTCAGAGATGCCCCTTCGCCTGAATGGCAGCCGCTTGAAATGGTGATCCGATAACAATCCCCCCTTGCGCTGCGCTGGCCCCGCCCCATATGCGCCAGCATATAGTACCAGCTCCCCCTGAAAGCGTTCCATGAAAAAACTGCCCGCCCGCTACATGGCCATCGTCATGCCGTTTCTTTTGTCAGTGATGATGAGCGGTTTGATTTCCATGGTCATGCTCTTGCTGCACGGTGGCCTGACGGCGCATCTTTTGACAGACTGGCTTAAGGCCTGGGCCATAGCCTGGGTTATCGCCTTCCCGTCCGTCCTGTGCCTTTTGCCCGTTGTCCGCAGACTGGCAACCCTGATCGTCGAAACACCCGGACAATAGCGGCCTCTTATGCCACGCGTTTCGGTGGCGGCCTCAGCGAAATATTCAGATCCCCATCATAGGGCGTTGGCTGCCACAGATTGATGTCCGGCCCGCCCTGACGCGGTATGATCTGTGCATGGTTCCATCCGCCTTCGCGTCGCGCCGTCTGTGCGTATTCCCCAAGTTGCGACAACAGCTGCGCATTGACCATAGACAGACGCACCTTGGCCGCGCCATGCGCCCGCGCGATTTTAATTAAGGCCTCCATCAGCGCAGGCACACCCTCCGGTGCGTCATCAAGGGCCACCAGATCAATAATCTCCAGCACCAAAGGCTCAATGGAATTGCCCTTGGCGAATATGGCGGTGGCATAGGCGGTCACCTCATCTTCCGGCGCATAGGCCAGCATAACCTGAGGAATGGTCAGATCAGGATCTTTCATGCGCCAGCGCTGAACCAGTGGGCTGCGATCAGCCACCAGACGCCCCTGTGCGCGAACGGCCTGCCAGAACAGGGCATAGGCCGGATCAGACGGATGCAGTGGCCGCACCCCGTTTTCAAACGATACCCGCTCCTTTTTCCATACCTTTCCCGGCAACAAGCGCTCACCGACCCGCCGCGCCAGAGACGGATGATCACTGACCGCCCAGCGCAGCAACCGCCCCTCAAGACAGATTAGCGGATCAAGCACCCAGGACAGCTTAAGCTCCGCCGTCTCCACAGGGCACGGCTTGAAGCCATATTTCCAGTACAACCGATAGGCCAGCGCATTGGCATTGAGCGTATAACAGGTGAAAAAACCAGGCTCACTCAGGAGCGTATGCAACAGATGGCGGCTTGAACCACGTGCTTCGGGCGCCACCACCAGCGAATGTCCGGTCAGACCGTAATGCGCCTCGTCCCTAAGCCAGAACTTCTGCACCAAAGCGCCCAGAAACCCCCGCACCTCACCCGTGGCATCGGTCAGCACCCAGCCCACCGGCGCAGGCGCATCTTTGAGGACAGGGTTTTCCATCAACCATCGCCAGCCGGCCCGACTGCGCTTCGGCCACCAGACTGACTGCCACAAGTCATTGACCGCGTTGATGTCATTTTCCGTGAATGCACGTATGGGCATTTTGCACCTCCCGTTTATACTTTGCGACCAGACGCAAAAAATACAATCAAGAGTCGTATTTAAAATGCAAAACACCTTTAAATGGAATTAACACCACCCAAGGCTGTTTAAAGTGGCGAAAATTAACCTTATCCTGACCCAAACCCGGCAAATAAAAAGAGCGCCCCGAAAGGAGCGCTCTCTGTTCTTTTAAAACCTGTAAGATCAGGTCTTAGAAGCGACGAACGTAGGAAACCTGAATAACGCTGCTGTCTACGTTGTCAAAGTCATAATAGGTGTAATCAGCACGAACGCCGTGTACACCACCGTTCGGGAAATAGCGTACGCCAACGCCCAAAGCCGCCCCTGTGTCGTCTTCCGTCAGAGACACGTTGTCGGCTTCCACCTTGATCTGCGCTTTGACCACACCCATACGACCGATCAGATCCACATTTTCTGAAACAGGCAGAGAGCCGACAGCATAGGCACCGACCGTGTAATCAACCTTGGCATCCACATCGAAACCGGCAACATTATAAGTCTTCTCCGTGATACCAAAGGCCACATTACCCTCAACAGCAAAATAGCGGTTGAAGGTGTAGCCTGCACCCAGGTTTAACACCCCGAATTCCTCATCCAGACCATCGAGCTCTATCTGTGCGAGTCCGAGACCGGCCTCGACATAGTACTTGCTGCCTGCGTCCTGTGCGTGTGCCGACATAGCCATAGCCGATGCGATAACAGCGACTGAAACAATTTTAAACATTTGATTCCCCATAAAAAAACTTGAGACCGCGCCATTACGCAACACGCAAACCAAGGTCAATAAGTACCACCATAAATTTTACAGCATAAGTATACGCGTGTTATTTTTACAACAAATGCGTGCACAGGAGTCGACGCAAATATGCGCCACACCCCCACCTGCGTGAGTGAAGTGCCTGAGCCGAATTGCAAATTTTAAAAAGTCAGACGCCTACGGCGGCGTCCATCGCCTCGACCGTAGCCTCAAGCGCCAGAAGCGTTGAGGCATGTCTCGCCGGAAAATCCTTCACCGACTGCAAAATAGCAAAATCGGCAAACCGCTCAGGGAAGGCAAAGTCCGCGCCCTTAAACATCGCCCGCATGGCGTCACGTGCGGCCACAACCTCATCACGCGTTGCGCCGATCACCTGCTGGCTGAGGATGGCTGCCGCTGCCTGCCCCAGCGCACAGGCCTCAACCTGCTGCGCGAAGCCGGTGACGACCTCCCCGTCCACCGTCACTTCAACATGGATATGCGACCCGCACAGCTTTGCCGTCCGGTCGGCGAAACCGTCAAAGCGCTCAAGGTGTCCGACATGCTGAAGTTGCGTCGTCCGCCGGAGTATCTCACGCGAATAGAGGTCGTCGATCATTTCAAGCTTCCGCCTTGACCTTCAGGGCTTCGCAATAGGCCGTGAAACCCTTTTTCAGGAACTTTGCATAGCGCCGCCCTTCCCGTTCCGACAAAAAGCCGGAAAAGACCGCGCCAATGGCAAAGGAACAGCCGGTTTTCGACAGTTCTTCAAACTCAAAGAAGCGGATCAGAGAGCCTTCATAGAACTTCTTCGGCACACCGATATGGATATGCGACAAAGGCGACCAGTCAGAGACAAACCCGCCGATCTCCCACAGCCCCAGCCCTTCATACTGTTCTTCAAAACGCACCGGCGCCCCAAAGCGCAGTTCTCCTTCGACCACCTGATGAATCGGGCTCCAGTCCGTCCAGCCCTTAAGATCAGCCACGATCTCATAGACATCATCCACCGGACGCGAAATACCGATACGCTGTTCTACCTTGAATGCCATTTACGATGTCACCTTAAGTTTCCATGTCGCCCCCTGCGGGCCATCCATGACCTCGACATTGAGCGCGTTCAGTTCATCACGGATACGGTCCGCCTCGCCCCAGTTCTTCTCAGCCCGTGCGGTTTTCCGCGCGGCAATCAGCGCCTCAACCTTCGCCGCCAGATCATCATCTGCCCCGCCCTTGAACCAGTCTTCAGGGTCTTGCTGCAGAATACCCAATAACGCCCCTGCCGCCAGAAGCTCGCCCTTGCGGACCGCCTTGTCTTCGGGGGGCGCCGTTTCCAGCGCCCGCGCCAGTGTCGACAATTCCGCCAGCACCTTAGGCGTATTAAGATCATCACTCAGGGCCTCGGCCACCACATAGGGCACGTCTGCCGAAACGGCCTCGATGTCACCTACCTTACGCAGCGCTTCATAAAGCCCATCGAGCCGCTTGCGCGTCTGTGTCAGCAGCGCCTCATTCCAGTCCAGCGGTGCCCGATAATGCGCCGACAACAGCGCCAGTCGCACCACCTCCCCCGGATAGGCCTTGATCAGGTCATGCACCAGCAACACATTGCCCAGCGACTTGGACATCTTTTCGGCATCCATCGTCAGGAAGCCATTGTGCATCCAGTAACGGGCATAGTCTTCTTCGTGCTTGTGGCCGTGCTGCGCACAAACGCCCTGCGCAATCTCATTTTCGTGGTGCGGGAAAATCAGGTCATGCCCGCCGCCGTGAATATCGATCGGCAGGCCCAGATTGGCCTCAATCATGGCTGAACATTCGATATGCCAGCCCGGACGCCCCTCGCCCCACGGACTGTCCCAGCGTGGCTCGCCGTCTTTTGACGGCTTCCACAGCACAAAATCCTGCGCATTCTTCTTATAGGGCGCGACCTCGACCCGCGCACCGGCGATCATGTCATCCAATGACCGGTTCGACAGGCTGCCATAGGCCTTATAACTGGCGACATCAAACAGGACATGGCCTTCCGCCGCATAGGCATGACCGTTTTGCACCAGCGCCCCGATCTGAGAAACAATGGCATCCATATTGGCCGTCACCCGTGGCTCCAGCGTCGGTGACAGTGCCCCCAAAGCCTTCATGTCGGCATTATATATGTCGGCATAACGATTGGTGATGACACTGATATCGACACCTTCGGCCAGGGCCTTCTGGTTTATCTTGTCATCGACATCGGTGATGTTGCGCGCATAAACCACATGGTCAGCGCCATATATTTCCCGCAGCAGCCGGAACAGCACGTCAAACACCACAACGGGGCGTGCATTGCCAATATGGGCATGATTATAGACCGTAGGCCCACAGACATACAGGGTAACCCGTTTCGGGTCACGGGGAACGAAGTCGCGCTTTTCGCGCTTTAAGGTGTCCTGGAGCTTTAGTTTCATGATTTTTTTAGGTTGATCTTCCATTGCCTTGCCCCATATAGACACTCGACGGGCATAGCACCATGCTATTTAAGCGAAAACGCGCCTGAAAATTTGATCCACGCATACGGCCCGTGCGTATCATAAGGGGCCACCAAAGAGGGATGCCACGCGTCATTCCGGAACCTTCGTTCCGGCGCTACTCGGCCCTCCGGAGAGAGATAGTTTTTCATGAGTCAATCTGAAGCCGCAGCCGCCGGAACCGATCCGGTCACCAGCCTGCTGAATGCCACCCGTTCGAAAACCTTCGGCGAAACCCTGAACATCGAGCGCCCCTCCAAAGAAGAAGCGATGAATGCCGTGCGCACGCTTCTGGCCTGGGCCGGTGATGATCCCAGCCGTGAAGGCCTGATCGACACCCCAAAGCGCGTGGTCGAAGCCTATAGCGAGTGGTTCAACGGTTATACTTCCGATCCGGCCAAGGAACTGTCACGTACCTTTGAGGACGTGCAGGGCTATGACGACATGGTGCTCCTGCGTCAGATCGACGTCGAATCGCACTGCGAACACCATATGGCACCGTTTCTTGGCAAGGCCTATGTCGCCTACCTGCCGACCGCCAAGGTCGTCGGCATCTCGAAAATCGCCCGCGTCGTTGAAATCTTCTCCAAGCGCCTGCAGACTCAGGAAACCCTGACCAAGCAGATCGCCGACGCCATCGAAGAATCACTGACTCCGCTGGGCGTCGCCGTTCTGATCGATGCCGAACACCAGTGCATGAGCACCCGTGGCGTGCACCATAAGAACGTTACCACCGTAACGACCCGTTTTACGGGGGCCTTTAAAACCGATCAGGCGTTGCAGGATCGCTTTCTTCGCTTTTGCCAACCCTGAAAACGCTTAATTTTTTCGCGCAAGCCTTAAAAATCAGGTTTTTTCGCAAATAGTTTTGCATTCATGGCCTTTACAATTGGCTTTGAGTGGGCATAAATCGCCCATCGAAATTTTTTACCTGTGTCTGCACAGGCACACTAGGGAGTAACAAGATGGGCGCTAAGCTCGGCGGTGGCGGCGGTGGTCGTTACAATGTGGAACAAAATTCCGATATCAACGTGACACCGTTCGTTGATATCATGCTCGTGCTGCTGATCATCTTCATGGTGTCTGCACCTATGGCGACCGTGTCGATCAAACTCGACCTCCCCCCTGCGATTCCGAATCCGGAACAGCAGGAACAACCCAAAGAGCCGGTGTTCATCTCGATTCAGGGCACCGACGATATCTATATCGGTACCAACAAGACCTCGCTGGCCACCCTTGCGGCTGACCTGACCGTGGCTCTGGACTCCCCGAACCCGCTTGATGAGCGTGTTCTGGTACGTGGTGATGCCGACATCGAATATAACGACTTCATGTCCGTGCTGAACGTCCTTCAGGACAACGGCTTCTTCAAGATCGGCCTGATCAACGAAGACATTACCTGATAAACGGATAAAACCGATTTCAGACACGCCGGAAGTTCACGCTTCCGGCGTGTTTTTTGTTATATGAGCGCATGACCTATTCTCCTGACGACATCGAAGACATCGAAGACGACCAAACCGGCGAAACCCTGCACTTTGACCTGCCCCCTGATCAGGCAGGTGACCGACTGGATCGTGCCCTCGTGCCCTTTATTGGCGATATGTCCCGCGCCCGCCTTCAGGCCCTGATCGCCGAAGGTCGCCTGAAGCTGAATGGTGAGCCCATCACCGACGGCAAGCATAAGGCCCGCGCTGGCGCCTATAGCCTGATGGTTCCCGCCCCCGTCTCCGCCTTGCCTGAACCACAGAACCTCGCCCTCACGGTTCTGTACGAAGACGCCCACCTGATCGTCGTCGACAAACCGGCAGGTATGGCCGCTCACCCCGCCTCAGGAACACCTGACGGCACGCTGGTCAATGCGCTGCTCTATCACTGCGGCGACAGCCTGTCCGGCATTGGTGGCGTATTGCGTCCTGGCATCGTCCACCGCCTCGACAAGGATACCTCAGGCGTCATGGTCGCCGCCAAATCCGATCAGGCGCACAAAGGCCTGAGCGATCTCTTTTCCCGCCACGACATTAAACGCGCCTATGAAGCCTTTGTACGCGGCGTTCCTAAGTCAGAAGCCGGTACGGTCACCACCCGCCTCGGCCGCTCCATGCATGACCGCAAGAAAATGGCTGTCCTGCGTCAGGGTGGACGCGAAGCCATTACCCATTACCGCCTGCTGGATGTGTTTGGCGACAAACCGGCCGCCTCACACATCCGTTGCACGCTTGAAACCGGCCGCACGCACCAGATAAGGGTGCATATGGCCCATATTGGCGTCCCATGCCTTGGCGATCCGATCTATGGCTCCGGCGCACCGGTCAGGGCCGTATCCGATATCATCAAAGAGCTGAACTTCACCCGTCAGGCGCTTCACGCCGCACACCTCGGTTTTGTCCATCCGGTCACCGGCGATAAACTGTCCTTCGAGGCCCCCTTCCCCGAAGATATGGCCGCCCTGCACGACGCCCTGCTTGACCTCTGAACATCCAAATCGTAACAAACACTATTACTAATCTGTGAGTTTAGTATTTTCTGCCCTTAGAGGGCCTTTATTTTCGTCTAAACCTTCCTACATGGAAAAGGTAGGCAATTGAGCGCTCAATTGGACCCACCTTTTTGGCTGGCGTTTCAACAGGGGGTTCTCATGCCCGAAGATAAAACGACACAGGAC
>JBCEBX010000375.1:9013-9305 GCA_039206455.1 Asticcacaulis sp. | reverse complement strand
CCCCCCCCACACCCCCCTCCCCCCGCGCGGGGGGGGTCGACACGCTTTTTTCCGCCCCCGCCCCCGTTGGGGGTGGGGGGGGGGGGGGGGGCCCTCCTTAATGAGCGCCGCCCCCTTCACTCCTCCCTATGCGCAGCATGGGGAGGGGGACCGCGCCGGTTTACCGGCGGGGTGGTGGGGTCTCTTTCTTACTTCTCTTTCTTAGTTCTCTTTCTTACTTCCTTGCCCGGCGGGGCGGCGGCGGGGGGGCGCGGGGCCCGGGGGGGGGGGGCCGCCGGCCCGCGGGCCCGGG
>JBCEBX010000375.1:0-9003 GCA_039206455.1 Asticcacaulis sp. | reverse complement strand
GAGGGGGACCGCGCCGGTTTACCGGCGGGGTGGTGGGGTATCTTCCTTTCTTCCTCACTTCCTCCCCGCTTCCCTCCCTCATTCCACACTTTCCCCTTGATCTCTGCCCCCCACCCCCTTATTCATATGACATCATATAAATAAGTCTTACAGGAGAGGCCCCGATGCCAGACATATCCCGCCGAGGCGTTGTCGCCGCCGCCACCTTACCCCTTCTGGCCACCGCAGGCGCAGCGCAGGCCCAAACCACCCCAACGACCGAGCGCTGGGGCTTCCATGAAATCACCCTCAAAGGCCCCACCGAATCCGACAGCAGCAATCCGTTTATCGATGTCTCCCTCAAGGCTGATTTCACCGACGGCAAGACCGTCCTCACCGTCCCCGGTTTCTATGATGGCGACGGCACCTATAAACTGCGCTTCAGCCCCCCCGCCGAAGGTCACTGGCGCTGGCTGACCAAATCCAACGCATCCGCCCTTAACGCTCAATCCGGCACCCTGACCGCCACCGCGCCGACCAGCAAAAACCACGGCCCGATCGAAGTCGTCGAAGGCTATCACTTCGCCTATGCCGACGGCACGCCTTACCGTCAGATCGGCACCACCTGCTACGCCTGGGCGCAACAATCCGACGCCCTCTGCGCTCAGACCATCGAGACGCTGAAAACCTCGCCCTATAACAAACTGCGCATGTGCGTCTTCCCCAACGTCGGCCACGAACCAATCCACCCCTTCGTCCAGACTGGCACCGGCGACCGCGACTGGGACGCCACCCGCTTCAACCCTGAATATTTCCGCATCTTCGACCGCCGCGTTCAGGCCCTGTACGATATCGGCGTCGAAGCCGATGTCATCATCTTCCAGCCCTATGACAAGAAGCGCGGCTTCTCGGACATGACCCGCACGCAGGACGAGCGTCTGGTGCGTTACCTGATCGCACGTCTGTCGGCTTATCGTCATGTCTGGTGGTCAGCAGCCAACGAATATGACCTGATCGAAACCAAGTCTATGGATGACTGGGATCATATTCTTCGCCTGATCCAGAACGAAGACCCCCACCAACGCCTGCGCTCGATCCACAATATCAAACGCCTGTATAACAACCACAAACCGTGGATCACCCACGCCTCGGTGCAGAACGGCTCGGCCATTCTCGATGACCGTACCGCTGAAACCTACCGCAGCGTGTGGGAAAAGCCGGTGAGATTCGACGAAGTCTGTTACGAGGGGAATATCGACGCCCGCTGGGGCAACCTGACCGGCGAGCAGATGGTCGGGGCCTTCTGGCAAGGCCTGATTGCTGGCACCTATGTCGGCCATTCGGAAACCTATACACCAAATAATACCGGCCCCGACAGTTCATGGCTGGGTAAGGGCGGCAAACTGCTCGGCACCTCGCCCCCGCGCCTCGCCTTCCTGAAACAGATCATGGAAGACGGCCCCGCCCCGGGCATCAACCCGATCGACAAATGGTGGGAACGCCATCTTGGCGGCGTCGAAGGCCAGTATTACCTGCGCTATTTCGGCACTGATGCCCCTGCCGAATGGGAGGTCAATGTGCCGAAAAACGGCATTACCGGCGGCGAACAGTTCCGCGTCGATATTATCGACACCTGGAACATGACCATAACCCCTGTCGAAGGCGTCTTTACGCTGGCCAAAAAAGACAATTACGACTTCCACGACCCCAAACGCCCGAAGATCAAACTCCCAAAGAAAAAATATATCGCCGTCCGCCTGACCCGCGTTTAACCGGCCTACCGGCGCGCCGGAGGGTCTTTTCCTTCCTTCTCCTCCCTGCTTTGCGGGGAGGTGGCCCGAAGGGCCGGAGGGGTATCTTCCTTCCCCCTCTCCCTTTAAGGGAGAGGGTCGGGGTGAGGGCTCTTACTTACCTAAAACCGGTACACCAGTCCCGTGCGCAGGCTTCGCCCGGCCCCGACCACGCGATGCTTCTGCACAGACACATGCTCGCGAATCTCGACATCGCCTATATTGCGCACCTCGCCAAACAGCGACACGGACGGCGCGATATGATAGGCCGCAAACAGGTTGACCAGCGTATAGCCTTCGGTCGCGGTCTCAAATTCCGCCAGATTCTTGTCGGCATCACGCACGTGGCGCACCTCAACCTGACTGCGCCACTTGACGCCTTCATACTCAAGCCGCCCCGTCAGGGCCGAAGGCGATATCCGCGCCACATTGCCCAGGTCGCTCTTGCCGCGCACATAGTCATAGGTCGCTTCAAACCGTAAGGACTGCGTATCGCGGCTCCACAGGTCACGCCCGACCTCAAGTTCAAAGCCGTGGAAATCGGCATCGGTCTGAATAAACTGATAGACCGGCAGATGGTCTTCTTCCGCACCGGTCGGGCGCAGATCGATATAGTCGTCAAAGCGGCTGGCAAAAATATGCGCATCAATGGTGAAGGCCGTGTGCGCATCCGCCGTCCAGTGACCGGTCAGCTCAAGGCTGGTGCCGACCTCGCTGTTCAGCGTCGCATCCCCGACCTCATAGGCACCAGTGCCCATATGCGGCCCGTTGGCCAGCAGTTCCACATCCGTCGGTGCACGCTCCGACCGCGTCAGGCTCAGGCCGAAAAAGGCATGGTCATTGGGCCGCCAGAAACTGCCCGCCGACACCGACAGATTATCGAAATCGCGTGAAAAGCCTGTCGCACTGACCGTCTTACGATCGACACGCACCCCGCCCTCAAGCCCCCAAACCTCACGATCCCAGCGGAACTGCCCATAGATACCGGCATCCTTCGTCGTGCTTGACGGCACAAAGGCCTCATCCCCCTGCGCCTCGAAATCCCGTTCAGACAGACTTAAGCCCACCGCCCCGCTCAAAGCCCCCATCTGGCGGCGGATCAGATTGGCCCGCACCTCATAGCCTTCCGAGAAAAACTGCGTACCAATTTCATGACCTTCGTATTCGGTGTGCTGATAATCGGTATAGCCCGCATCAACCTCAATGCGGTTGAAACCGGCAAAGGCAACATCCAGTCCGGAACGCACATCATAGCGGGTCTGCTTCAGCCCGATGGTCACATCGTCATGCCCATGTTCCTCATGGTCATGGTCATGATCGTGATCATGGTCGTGATCATGGTCGTGGTCATGTGAGTCTTCCTCATGGGCATGCACATGCCCGGGCACGCCATAACGGCTGTCGGTTTTCTTGACCGCCAGCCCGACAAAGCCGGACGCACCGACAAAGGAAATCCCGGCCCCATAGTTTTTAAGATCAACCCCCGAATTGGCCTGACGGCGCGACATGTCCGGTTCTTCACCTTCCAGATCGGTCAGATAGCGTGACTCCGGCCCAATCGGTGTTTCATAATCATCGCTTTTCCGGCGCAACACATCAAAGGTCACCACCACCGGCCCGTCACCGATCTTCGCATTGACCCCAAGCTGCTTGCCATTATTGCCGCTCGATACCTGTGCCGTCGCGCGGCCTTCAACGCCGTTTTCGACGGGCGTCGTGGCAATCCGGTCATCGATAATATTGACGACGCCGCCAATGGCATTGCCGCCATAAATCAGCGCCGACGGCCCCCTCAGCACCTCAATGCGCTGCGCCTCAAGCGGATCGGTGCCAACCGCATGATCCGGAGACATGGCCGAGGCATCGACCGACCCCATGCCATTATTCAGCACCAGTACCCGAAAGCCATCGAGACCACGAATAACCGGGCGGCTGGCCCCAGGCGCAAAATTCGATGACCGCACCCCCGGCAAACCAGCCAGCAGATCCCCCAGCCCCTGCGCCGGTTTTTCGCTCAAATGCTGGCGCGTCAGCACATCAACATTGCTGGTCAGGGCATGTTTTGACACCCCATATGCCGTGCCGGTGACGATAATCTCGGTGATCTCATCCTCTGCCGGTGCCGCTACCTGCGCCATCGCTCCACCGGCCATAACCAACACCGGCACACTGGCCCCAAGCGCCAGAAATGAGCGGAACACACGCGAAGACAGGCGGGACATGGGAAACTCCGGAACCACAGACACACAACTCATCCCCGTTATGTAATAACATAATTCAAGTCAAGCCTGAAAAACCCTTTGCGATTGCACTTCGCCCCCGTCCCCACTACATTAGAGGCATGACTCACGCCGCCTGCGATCACGATCATCATCACGACCATGCCCTTGACAGCAACGGCATTGAGGCGCGCCTTGCCGAGGCGCAGGCCCTGTGTCTCGCCGCCGGTGAGCGCATGACCGCGCCACGCCTGCGCACCCTTGAGCTGGTTCTGGCGCACAATGGCCCCATAAAGGCCTATGACCTGATCGACCGCTTTCACCCCGAAGGCGCGGCCAAGCCACCGACCGTCTATCGGTCTTTGAGCTTCCTTGAGCAGATGGGCCTGATCCACCGCATCGAAAGCCTCAACGCCTTTGTGGCCTGCCACGACCACACCGAATCCCATTCGGCGGCCTTTTTGCTTTGCGAATGTTGCGGCAAGAGCGAGGAAGTGGCCTTAAACCTGAGCAGCATCACGCAAAAAGCCCTCGAAAGCGACTTCAAGGTCGAACGCGTCACCATAGAAGCCAAGGGCCGCTGCAAGGCCTGCCGCTAACCCCCTTCTCCTCCCTGCCTTTGGCGGGGAGGTGGCGCGGCGAAGCCGTGACGGAGGGGTACCTTACGCTTGACAGCCCCCTAAAGCACAAGCCCTACCCCATCCGTTCAAAATAAAGCCCGATCAGCCGCTGATAGGCATCGGTCAGGTCATACAGATCCTTGACCGGCGTCGCTTCATTGACCTGATGCATGGTCTGCCCCACAAGGCCAAATTCCACCACAGGACACAGGGCGCGAATGAACCGCGCATCCGATGTGCCGCCGGTCGTTGACGGATCAGCCTCAACCCCCAATTGCTCGCGGATCGCCTCCTGAATAAGGTCAACAAAGGCCCCGCCTTCGGTCAGGAAAGCCTCACCCGATATAGCTGCCTTAACCTCAACCTTCGCCCCTGAGCCTTCAGCCGCTTTCGCCGCCACCCCTTCAATCCACGTCTGCAAGGATGCCCCCGAATGGGCCGGATTAAAGCGGATATTGATCCGCCCCGAAGCCGCCTGCGGGATCAGGTTAGTCGTCGGATTAGCGACATCAAAGGTGGTGATCTCAAGGTTTGACGGTAAAAACCGCTCATAGCCATCATCCAGCACGCGCCCTTTCAACTCGGCCATGATATCCACCAGCACTGGCACCGGATTGAGCGCCCGCTGCGGATAAGCCACATGGCCCTGCTTGCCGGTCACGGTGATCGTCGCATTGATCGAGCCGCGACGACCGACCTTGATCATGTCCCCCAAAACGGCACTTGAGGTGGGTTCACCCACAATACAGTGATCGATCACCTCACCGGTTTCCTGCAACCACTCGACGACCTTTTTGGTGCCATCAAGCGCCTCGCCTTCCTCATCGCCGGTAATCAGGAATGACAAAGACCCCGCCACCTCACCGATGCGCGACACAGCCGCCATCCACGCGGCAATACCGCCCTTCATATCGACCGCCCCGCGCCCCGTCAGCACGCCGTTTTCGACCACCGCCGCAAACGGATCAGACCGCCAGCCCTCAAGCGCGCCTTCCGGCACGACATCCGTATGACCGGCAAAACAGAGATTGGGCGACGTCTCGCCGCGCCGCGCATAGAGGTTTTCGATCTCACCGAACCTCAGGCGCTGACACCGGAACCCAAGCGCCTCAAGCGTACGCTGCACCTTGTCCATGGCACCGGCATCAGCGGGCGTCACCGACGCATGATTGATCAGGCTCTGCGTCAGCGAAACCGGATCAAGCTCTGTTACAGAAGGTTTTTGTGTATTCGTCATGCGCTGTGGTGTATGACGAGGGCGACCTGAATGCAAAGGCTTTTGTATTGGGCCACTCCCTCCGTGTGTGTGTTTTTGCGGATTTAACATCGTGACCGATCCTGCTCCCGAACCTGAGCCCAAAGGGCCCTTCTCCATCCCCGCCTACCGGAATTTCTGGATCGGCAGGCTGGCGGCAGTGCTCGGTTTTTCCTCCCAAAGCGCGGTCATCGCCTGGCAGATTTATGAGATCGCGCGCCGCGATTCCTCCATTGCCGAAGCCGCGCTCTATGTTGGCATTATGGGACTGGCGCAGTTCATTTCCATGTTCTGCCTGACCCTGCCCGCAGGTATTCTGGCCGACCGCCACGACCGCAAAAAGATCATGGGCTACACCATTGTGGCTCAGGCCCTGATTGCCGCAGGCTATCTCGGTCTGTCGCTGATGGATCATCCGCCGATCTGGGGTCTGATCGCGCTGGCCTCCGTTTTGGGGGCCACGCGCTCGCTGATTGCGCCCGCCACCTCGGCCATTGCCCCGATGATTGTACCGCGCCGCCTTCTGCCCAATGCCATTGCCTCAAACTCCATGGCCATGCAGATCGGCTCCATAGCCGGTCCGGCCATAGGGGGCGGTCTGGTGGCCATTTCAACCGTCTTTGCCTATGGCGTCAGCGCCGTTCTGTTTGTCATCGCTGGCGTGATGATCATCACCATGAAGGCCAATACCCGACCCGAACCACAGACCGGCTCAAAAATCGCCATGGTCTGGGAAGGTCTGGTCTATGTCTGGACCAATAAGATCGTTCTGGGTGCCCTGTCGCTTGACCTCGCTGCCGTTCTGCTCGGCAGCGTCACGGCCCTGATGCCGGTCTTTGCCAAAGACATCCTCCACGCAGGCCCGATAGGTTATGGCGCTTTACGCGCCGCACCGGCCATAGGGGCCGTGCTGGTCGCCTTTTATCTGTCGCGATACCCCCTGCGCCACAATGCCGGAAAATGGATGTATGGCGGCGTCGCCGTGTTTGGCCTGATGACCATCCTGTTTGGCCTCTCGACCAATATCTTCCTGTCCGTGGCGGCACTGGCGGTGCTTGGGGCCTCTGACATGATCAGCGTCTATGTGCGCGGCACACTGGTGCAGATCGTCACGCCCGATGCCATGCGCGGTCGCGTAGGCTCGGTGTCCTACCTGTTTATCGGCGCATCAAACGAACTCGGTGATTTTGAAACCGGCCTGATTGCCCGTATCCTTGGCCCGGTCGCCGCCGCCCTGTTTGGCGGTGCCGGTGCCCTGATCGCCACCGGCGCGTGGGTCAAGCTCTTCCCGACCCTCTATAAGGCCGACCGGCTGGAATAGCCGCCTCCAGCCGAAGCGGCTTTCTTACTTCCTTCTCCTCCCTGCTTTGCGGGGAGGTGGCCCGAAGGGCCGGAGGGGTATCTTCCTTCCCCCTCTCCCTTTAAGGGAGAGGGTCGGGGTGAGCGTAAAGACCCTATACCTGCACCACCCCGCTAACCTTCACATTTTTCGCCCGCACAGACACAACGGCCCGATCCACGGCTTGCGGCGACCTTAAGCCCTCAACCGTCACGCCGTCGGCACTGTCAATGGCAATCGCCGGACGCTGATCGGGCCGCTCGACCTCAAACGAGACATTCTTCACCCGCACATTGTTGGCATGACGGATATAAAGCCCGTGCGCCGGCAGCGTACCCATGAAACTCGGCTCAAGGCTCGATGTCCGCCGCTCAGGAATGTCACGCGCCGCATCCGCCGCCGTACCGCCGCCTTGCGAGACAATGCGGATATGGCTGATCTCGACATCCTCGATGCGCTTTTCCGGAATGCCGACAATGCCCGAGGTATAAAGCCCGTGCACACCGGTCGCTTCAATGTCTTTGATCACCACGCGCCGCACGCTGGCAATACCCGCCGTTTTCGGTGCCCGATTACGCGCCGACAATCTTACAAAGAACGGATGATTGACCGTGTCTTTCAGACGGATATTCTCAAAGCGCACATCCTCCAGTACCCCGCCGTCAATGGCCCCCATCTGGATGCCGCGCCCGTGCTCGCACAGACAATCCTCGTAGACGATATTGCGGAAACCGGCGACCGAGTCGGTCCCCAGCTTCAGCCGCCCGAACGGCCCGACATCATCCGGCCCCATATAGGGCGACGGTTGCGGATTCCCCGCCACGACACTGCCCATCAGATAACCGGACGTATGACAGCCCTTCACCACCACATCCTCACAGAAGACAGGCGTCTCATAGGCAAAGCTCGACTTCATGACGATGCCGTCATCCTTGGGGGTATTGACGCGGCAATTAATGATCTCCGCGCCTTTGCAGCAATCCAGATCAATTCCGTCACGGTCGGTATCGAGCAACAGGTTCTCCGCCTTAATGCCCTCACAGCCCATGAAGAACAGGGCGAAATGCCCGCCTTGCAGAATGGTGAAATCCTTGACGACAATATTGCGGCAGCTCTTGAACGCCACCGCGTGCGGGGCGCGCCCCTCATAAGCGGCTTCACGCGGATCAGCCAGACGCGCCGCGTGCGGATCAAGCCCGCGCGAAGACGCCGAGACAAAGCCCTTGATCCCATGCCAGCGCGGCGCAGGCCCTTCCCGATCAAGCCCCCGCCCATAGATCATGCCCTTGCCGATCACCGCCACATTGGTCGCCTCAAGCCCGTAGATCAGACTGTTGCGGAAATGGCTGACGCCGTAATCCTGAAACTGCTCGTCATAGACCCCTTCCGGCAGGTCATAGTGATGCCCATGCACATCGGGATTGGCCGCCTCAATCAGCGCCCCCTCCGACAACAGCAGCGTGATATTGTCATAAAGCCGGATCGAGAAGCTCAAATAATGGCCCTTCGGCACCACCACCGTACCGCCACCGGCCTTAACGGCCTCGGCAATGGCGGCATTGATCGCCGGTGAATCGATGGTCTTACCGTCACCTTTGGCACCGAATTTCGTGACATCGAAAAACCCGCTCAGCGAGCCGTTGGCCCTCACAATTGACGGGGCGGCAGCAAAGGCCGCACCGGCCCCCAACAGAACAAACCGGCGACTGAACTCAGCCTTGTGATAAACATCCATCTGGCATTTCCCTTTTCTTTTTAAACGCTTCACATCCTCCCCTGCGAAGCGGGGGAGAAGGACATT
>JBCEBX010000374.1:0-9330 GCA_039206455.1 Asticcacaulis sp. | reverse complement strand
TGATCGCGCCCTCGTCGTGCGCTGCGCGTCCTCCTCGCGCCGCCAGCAACAGCATGTGCGCCAGTCGCGGACTGAGCGGCAGTTTACCGATCACCCGCCCGTGCGCCGTCAGATTCCCCTGCGCATCCAACGCCCCCAGCCCGATCAACAGTTTTTCGGCCTCGGCCATAGCGGCCTTAGGTGGATGATCCAGAAGCGCCAGCCCCTCGGTCGTCTTCGCCCCCCACAGCCGCAAATCCAGCACCAGCCGCGACAGGTCGGTTTCCATGATTTCCGGCTTGGCAAATGGGATCAAAGCGCGGTCATTTTCCGCGTCCCACAGGCGATAACAATCGCCCGCCTGCGTCCGTCCGGCCCGCCCGCGCCGCTGATCCGCCGCCGCCTTTGACACGCGCTCTGTGACAAACCGGACCACACCCCGCGCCGGATCAAACCGCCCCAGCCGTGACACGCCGCTATCGACCACCATACTCACCCGATCGAGCGTCAGGGATGTCTCGGCAATCGCCGTCGCCAACACGATCTTCGGGCGGATATTTTTCGCCAGCACCTGCGTCTGGTCACGCGCTTCCATCGCCCCATAAAGCTTAAAGACATCAATATGTTCGGGCAGACCCTTTTCAGCAAGCATCGACGCCACGCGATGTATCTCCCCCTGACCGGGCAGAAAAACCAGCATCGTCTCAGGCGCATCAGCCTTGAGTTTGACCGACAGGCGATGGACGGTTTTCGCCACATCTTCCTCAAGTCTTATGGCCTGATTACGTCCGACATAGTGCGTCGTCACCGGAAAGGCGCGCCCCTCCGAATGAAGCACCTTAGCCCCCTCAAGCAAACCACTGACCCGCTCGCCATCAAGGGTCGCGGACATAACCAGCACCCGCAAATCCTCACGCAAAACGCTCTGGCTGTCACGGGCAAAGGCCAGCCCCATATCGGCATCAAGGCTGCGCTCATGAAATTCGTCAAAGATCACGCAGCCGACGCCCTCAAGCGCCGGATCATCAATAATACGCCGTGAAAAAATCCCTTCGGTTACCACCTCGATGCGCGTTTTCGGCCCCATCCGGCTGTCACCGCGCACGCGATAACCGACCGTTTCGCCGACCTTTTCCCCCAGCATCTCCGCCATGCGCATAGCCGCCGCCCGCGCCGCCAGACGTCGTGGCTCAAGCACGATAATTGACTGCCCCATAAGCCAGTCTTCGTTCTTCAAAGCCAGAGGCACGCCTGTGGTCTTACCGGCACCGGGCGGTGCGATAATAACCGCCGTATTCGCCTGCGCCAGATGCGCCCGCAGCGCCGGAAAAATCTCTTCGACAGGTAAGGACATGTTTCTGCCCTTAACAGACATGTGTTCGGGGTCAAGCCGCCGACCGCCAAAGCCACCGCATAAGCGCATTGTCAAATCAGAATTATGACGATAGCGTGTCTGTAAAACGCCGGTATTTTCGGCGCAACAGGGGTCAAAAACACACTATGTCCGGAATTTTTGCTCGCCTTGGCCTCAAGAAATCGATTCTGAAAATCCAGACCGAGGCGGCCCGAAGCCCGCTTAAGCGCACCCTTGGGCCGCTCAATCTGATCTCACTTGGGGTTGGCGCGATCATCGGTGCCGGCATTTTCGTCCTGACCGGCGAAGTGGCTTCCGGCTATGCTGGCCCAGCCATCATCTTCTCGTTCATTCTGGCGGGCATTGCCTGTGCGCTGGCGGGTCTGTGTTACGCGGAACTGGCCTCGACCATGCCGGTTTCAGGTTCAGCCTATACCTATGCCTATGGCACCATGGGCGAGATATTCGCGTGGATCATGGGCTGGCTTCTCGTGCTGGAATATGGGGTCGCCGCCTCAACCGTTGCCGTCGGCTGGTCAGGCTATGTGGTGTCCATGCTTGGCGATTTCGGCATCAATTTCCCTCAGGTAAGCGTTGCCGGTAAGGACGCGCCTGCGCTTGCCACCCCGCTCATTCAGGCGGCGAACATTCCCGTCATCAACGCGGCAGGCGAAGAGGTTCATCGCACGATCTTTACGATGACCGGCACCTTTAATCTGGTAGCAGGCCTTGGGATTGCCGCCGTCTCGGCCCTGCTGGTCGCAGGCGTTTCCGAATCGGCCAAGGTCAATAACGCTATTGTCGTCATCAAGGTCGCCGTCCTCCTGACCTTCATCGCGGTCGGCATCGCCTATATCAACCCCGAAAACTGGCAGCCCTTCATCCCGCCTCAGGGTGAGACCTGGGACAAGTTCGGTTATGGCGGCATCCTGCGCGGTGCAGCGATTATCTTCTTTGCCTATATCGGCTTCGAAGCCGTCTCCACCGCCGCAGCCGAAGCCCGAAACCCTTCGCGCGACGTGCCCATCGGTATTCTGGGCGCGCTTATTGTCTGTACAGCGCTCTATATCATTGTGGCTCTGGTTATGACCGGCGTTGTGCCCTTCCCGGAACTGGCCAGCCCCGCCCCCATCGCCGTTGCCATCGACCGCATGGGGCTTGAGTGGGCCAATGTGCCTCTGGCCACTGCCGAAGGCGGCCAGCTTAACCTCATCAGTTTTCTGGTGAAAATCGGCGCGGTTACCGGCCTCGCTTCGGTCATGCTGGTGCTGGTCTATGCCCAGACCCGTGTGTTCTACACCATGTCACGTGACGGGCTCCTGCCCGCCGTCTTCTCTAAAATTCACCCAAAATACCGCACCCCGTGGTTAGGCACCATCGTGCTGGGCGTCGCCATCGCCACCGCCGCCTCCTTCCTGCCGATCCGCATTCTGGGGGATCTGGTGTCGCTTGGCACAACCATCGCCTTCGCCATTGTCTGTCTCAGCGTCATTTATCTGCGCGTCAAACACCCTGAGATGGAACGCCCCTTTAAGGTTCCGGGCGGCGTCTACACGGCGGGCGCAGGCATTTTCGCCTGTCTCGGTCTGGCCGCTTTCAACTTTGCCCCTATGATTGAGCACGCCCTGAACGATAACCCGCTGCCGCTTATTCTGCTGGCCTGTTACGCAGCCGTCGGCGCCGTCATCTATGCCGCCTATGGCTTCTGGCACTCGAAACTCGCCAAGGGCATAGACATCACCGAAGACACCGAACTTTCGTCAGCCACGGACGCTTTCCGCGGTGATATAGACGACAAGAAATAGACCTTTCGTCAATTCAGGTCTTGATCTGAAGGCCCCCGTCGAGGCACAGACGGGGGCCTGTTTTTTTTCAGTGGCCAATTTTTTCAGTGGCCAATTTTTTCAGTGGAATGTGTAAGCCCATGTCCAGCGAACCACCCGTCCGCCTGTTTGTCGCCCCTGTCACACCGCTTCAGCAAAACTGCACGGTCGTCTGGTGCACAAAAACAAACAAGGCAGCGGTCATAGATCCGGGCGGCGACACAGAGCCGGTACTGGCCGAAATCAAACGTCGGGGCCTAACGGTTGAAAAGATATGGGTCACCCACGGCCACGCCGACCACGCAGGCGGCACGCAAGCCTTACGCGAAGCCACCGGCGCCCCCGTCGAAGGCCCCCACAGGGACGATCAGTTCTGGATCGACCAGATACCGGACAATGCCAAACGCTGGGGCATCTATGACGCCCAAAGCTTCACCCCCGACCGCTGGCTTGAAAACGGAGATACAGTCACGCTGGGTGACACCGAATGGCAGGTCATCCACTGCCCCGGCCACACCCCCGGCCACGTCGTGTTTTATCACGCCCCGTCACAATTTGCTCAGGTCGGTGACGTCCTGTTTAAAGGCTCTATCGGACGCACAGATTTCCCGCGCGGTAACCATGCCGACCTGATCAACGCCATCACAACCCGCCTGTGGCCTCTGGGGGATGTGCGTTTTGTCCCCGGCCACGGCGGCATGTCGAGCTTTGCCGAAGAACGCCGCTCAAACCCGTTCGTGGCCGACAGCGTCATCGCTAATTCGGCCCCGAACACCACAGGCTTCGGCTAATTCTCTGGCAGTGGTGAATTCCCCCTCTTACTTTTTTCATACGCCCAACTTTGTTGCGGGGCATGCTGGGCACAGCAAGGCAGAAGGGGGCTTCTACCGACAGCGCCCCCTTCTGCCCACACCACGGCTTAAACCAGATTGGCCTCAAGTGTAATCGGCACCGCCGACAAAGCCTTGGAAATCGGGCAGTTTTCCTTGGCACCCTTAGCCAGTTCGTCAAACTGCGCCTGATCTATACCCGGGATATTGGCCTTAAGCTTCAGCGTAATACCCGTCACCGAAAATCCGCCATCAGAGGGTTGAATCTCCACATCAGCGGCGGTTTCAAGCAACTCCGCTGTAAAGCCAGCCTTGGCCAGCGCAAACGACAGGGCCATGGTGAAACAACCGGCATGGGCGGCGGCGATCAGTTCCTCAGGGTTTGTCCCCGCCTTACCATCCTCGTCACCAAAGCGGGTTTTGAAGCTGTAAGGTTGGGCGTTGAAGACACCACTCTGGGTCGAAAGTGTGCCTGCGCCGGTCTGGCCATCACCGCGCCATTGCGCCGTTGCTGTGCGTTTCATAGTTAGCTCCTTATATGCGTGTGAACGGCGTTATTGGTAATCACATAAATATAAGGTGGCAATGACAAGCGCACTTTATGCCGCTTTTGTGAGTATGATCACTTGCTTACCCCTTCTGAAACCGTCATCAATAAGGCGATAACCCACCTCTGACGGTACAGATTTTTATGTGCGAACTTTTGGGCATGAGTGCCAATGTCCCGACGGATATCCGTTTTTCCTTTTCGGCGCTCGCCAAACGCGGCGGCGAGACTGGCCCGCACAAGGACGGCTGGGGCATCAGCTTCTATGAGCAAAAGGGCTGTCGGTCCTTTCACGAACCCAATGCCAGCGCCGGTTCCGAACTGGCGCAGCTGATGAAAAACTACCCCATCAAAAGTCGTACGGTTATTGCGCATGTCCGTAAGGCCAATCGCGGGCGCGTGACGCTGGAAAACACGCATCCCTTTACCCGTGAACTGTGGGGACGGGCCTGGACCTTCGCCCATAATGGCCAGCTTAAGGGTATCAAAGCCCTCCCCTTAAGCTTTTTCCGCCCCATTGGCACGACCGATTCCGAACATGCCTTCTGCTGGATCATGGATCAGCTGTGCCGCACCTATACGGATTATCCGTCTGCGGCCACGCTCGATAAGGAAATCAAGCGCCTGTTTCACGTCCTGCGACAGATGGGTGTATTCAATGCGCTGCTGACGGACGGGCGTTCGCTTTATGCCAGTTGCTCGAAAAAGCTCTGCTATATCACCCGTCAGGCCCCTTTCGGTACAGCCTCGCTGATTGACGAAGACCTCAAGGTTGATTTTTCAACCGAGACCACGCCGGACGACCGTGTCAGCGTCATTGCCACCCAGCCCCTGACCCACGATGAGCTGTGGACACCGCTTCCACCAGACAGTTCCGCCATTTTCCGCAATGGCGACTTTATCGCCTGACAAGGAGTTTTCATGCCTCTCGCTATTCGCGTTCATGCCGCCGGAGGCCCCGAGGCCCTGATGCCCGATGACATCGAAATCGGTGCCCCGTCTGCCGGAGAGGTCAGGCTGCGCCATACGGCTATTGGCGTCAATTTCATCGATACCTATTTCCGCTCGGGCCTTTACAATAGCGAGCTACCATTCGTGCCCGGCGCCGAAGCCGCAGGCATCATCGAGGCCATAGGCGACGGCGTGATTGATTTTAAGGTCGGTGATCGCGTCGCCTATGCCGCAACAACCGGTGCCTATGCGCAACAGCGGCTGATTGCAGCCGACCGGCTGGTGCCCCTGCCGGATGACATTTCCGACGAAACCGCCGCCGCCGTTCTGCTCAAAGGCCTGACCGCACAGTTTCTGCTGCGGCGTACCTTTAAGGTCGGGCCTGAACACACGATCCTGTTTCATGCCGCTGCCGGTGGGGTCGGGCTTATTGCCGGTCAGTGGGCTAAACATCTGGGGGCCACAGTCATTGGCACCGCCGGATCCAGCGAAAAGATCGAACTGGCGCTGAGAAATGGTTATGATCATGTCATCAATTACCGCAAAGACAATTTTACCGCGCGCGTCCTTGAACTGACCGAAGGCCGTAAGGTCGATGTGGTTTATGATAGTGTCGGCAAGGATACATTCGAGGGCTCGCTGGATGTCCTCAAGCCGCGCGGCCTGTTTGTCTCTTTCGGACAATCCTCCGGTCCGATTCCGCCGTTTGATATAGGCTTGCTTAATGCCAAGGGCTCACTGTTCGCCACCCGCCCGTCCATCTTTGGTTACAACAGCGAACGCGCCGATCTTCTGAGTGCCGCCGAGGAGCTGTTTGATATGATCCGCCAAGGCGTTATCCGTGTTCCGGTTCACCAGCGCTTCGCTCTCAAGGACGCCCGTGCCGCCCATGAGGCTCTGGAGGGCCGCGCCACCACCGGTGCCACCCTGCTCATCCCCTGAACCATCCCTCGCGCAGAACCTCAGAGCGCCAGACTGAGTTGCGACTCGTTATCTGCCTCGGTGTCGCTCCCCTTACCGAGTGACGACAGGCTGACGCCCAGCAAACGTATACCCTTGGCCAGAGGAAACACCCCCTCAAGCAGGCTGGCGCTTAACCGCGACAGTTCCGAAGGGGCGGCCACCGGAGCCGAAAGCGTATGACTGCGCGTGACCTGCCTGAAATCATTATATTTAACCTTGAGCGTGACCGTACGCCCCCGCGCCCCGCTCTGTTCGCAGTACCGCCAAACCTTTTCAACAATGGGCGACAGGGCCTCACGCGCCGCCTCGAACGAGAAAATGTCCTGAAAGAAGGTATTTTCCGCCCCGACTGATTTACGAATACGATCCGGATTCACGCGGCGATGATCGACCCCGCGGGAAATATTATAATAGTGCTGACCCGATACACCGAAATGCGCCGTCAGAAACTCAAGGCTCTGAGCCCTCAGATCCGCCCCGGTTATAATACCTAACCGGTTCATTTTCTGCATGGTGGCAGGCCCAACCCCATGAAACCGCTCAACCGGCAAGGCCTCAACGAACTCCGCCCCCATACGCGGTGTAACAACAAACAGGCCGTCGGGCTTGTTGTAATCAGATGCCAGCTTGGCAAGAAACTTGTTATAAGACACCCCTGCCGAAGCCGTCAGACCGGTCTTAAGGCGAATGCGCGCCCGTATTTCCTGTGCAATCAGGGTCGCAGACTGAATGGCCTTATGGTTTTCCGTGACATCCAGATAGGCCTCATCCAGCGATAATGGCTCAACCAGATCAGTATAATCGTTGAAAATATCCCTGATTTCCCGCGACACAGCCTTATAGACCTCGAAACGCGGTTTAACGAAAATCAGTTCCGGACATTTCCGCCGCGCCGTCACCGAGGCCATGGCCGAGCGTACACCAAAACGCCGCGCCTCATAGGACGCCGCCGCCACGACACCACGCTCACGTTCGCCGCCCACCGCCACAGGTTTTCCCCGCAAAGCCGGATTATCACGCTGTTCTACCGAGGCAAAAAAGGCATCCATATCCACATGGATGATCTTACGCATCGTCCTGTCTTCGTCATGTCCGGTCACGACCTTACCTCACAACTCAAATCGGAACATAATAAGAACATAACATGACTTGTTCTCTTTTCAAGTTTTTTTTTGCCCCCCGCTTGCCACCTGTGGTTTTTACAGCCTATGCTTCGCCCCTGAGTATGGGGGCGGACATGAGCATCAAAAAAATTACAACCGTGGCGGCTTTAGTTTCAGCTTTCATCAGCACTGGTCATCAGGCACAGGCCAATACATGGCTTAAGGTTGAAAGCCCGAATTACATTATATACAGCGAAGAAACCCCAAAAATATCAGAGGAATATGCCAAGAAACTGGAGAGATTTCACTATATAACCTCTCATCTGTATATTGAAATGGGTGACTCACACCTCAAGCCCGCGCAAAAGCATAGCTTCTATTTTTTCAAAAATCTTTCGGACTATTCTATCGTTCGCCCGGGAATAAAAAGAAACGCTTTCAATCCCCTTTATGTCTGCGAAGAAGGCTTCCAGTACTTTACCACGTCCGAAGCCCAATACGTAAACACTGATCGAACAGGCGCTGATCTCGTCAAAGGACTCGACTACGACCTGGCCGTCATGTTCATGTCTCTCAACCAAACACTTTTGATTGAATACTTCTCCTACCCGATTCCTTCGTGGTTATGGCAAGGTCTCGGGAAATACATGATGACCGCCGAGATTGCTGACGACTACATCATTCTGGGCAAACCCATACCGGATACAAACTGGCTGCATAACAATGTTGGTATGGCTGTAAGCGCAAAAGACAAAAGATATAGGGCCGATTTTGGAGATATTATCTCCGGAAAAAGGGCCTCTGAAAATGAGGTTGCCCGCGGCATCCAAACCTGGGTGATAGCCCACTACATGATGTCCACTACGGAACGACGCAAACAACTTAAGCAATTTCTGATTCTGCAATCTCAAGGAACACCTGCCCTCGAAGCCTTTGAAACCAGCACCGGCCTTACACCTGCGGCTCTTGACGCGATTTATGATCAGTATCTCAGCAAGGGTGTACCCGTCAGTACCTATACACTGCCTCCATTTCCCACTTCTGACATCTCCATTGAGGCGCTTCCCAATTATAATGAAAAACTGCCACTTCTGAACGCCGCCACACTGGCCTGTCCGTCTGACGATTATGGTAAAAAGCTTCTTGAGCGCATTCGCAAACAGGCCAACCGCACGCCGGATGACCCGTTGACACAGGAAACGCTGATGCGCGCCCAAATCCTTTTCGGCGCGCCGCTGGACGCCAAACTCTATCTTGATACGCGCCTGACAAGTAATCCCGAAGATTTTGTGGCCCAGTACTGGTCAGGACGACTTTATCTGCAACTGGCTCAGGATGCTCCAGAAAGCCTCCCCGCTGAAACCAGAGCCGAATATTACGCAACGGCTCGAAAGGAACTTAGCAAAGCTTATAAGATAAACTCAGGCTATGCACCCCTGCTCTACTATTTTGCTGTTGCACATGAAGATCGGGCAGACTTCCCGAACCAGAACGTTCTGAACGCCATAGAACTGGCTCAAAACTACTCCCAAAACATGTATACCATGTATGAGATCGAGTTACTTGTACGTGCCAACAAAAAAGAAGCGGCACTCGCTAAACTTACTCTGATACGCGATAAGTGTGATGACAGCGAATGGTGTGGCAAAGTCAAAGACCTGTTTGACGCCATATTCTCAGATGCGCCCAAAGAGGTCACGCTGACAAAGCTAGATGACTTGAAAAAATAACCCCCCCCCCCGCAAGGGGTTAAACCCGCAAACCCCCCCGGGGGGGGGGG
>JBCEBX010000373.1:0-9447 GCA_039206455.1 Asticcacaulis sp. | reverse complement strand
TCATCTGGACGCCGCTCCACAGCGCCTCATGCGGCCATAACATACGACGCGGGCCATCGCCGACCCCGATCCCCAGTTGCCCGCCATAGACCGGCACATGTTCGTCCGGGCCGGACATCAGCTTACGCGCCGGTGTCGCCGTAATCGTCAGAGGGGCCCCATCACGCAGAACATCCATCCGCACAGGCGTATCGGCCCGCAGGTGAATCAGCATGACCACATCCTGAGACCGTTCGATCTTGCGCCCGTCAACCCTTAGAATACGGTCGCCAACCTTGAAACCCGCCGCTTCAGCCACACTGTCAGGCATTACCTGAGAAATAGTGCCGGGTGCCATACCCTTACCCGTAATACCGAAAACCACGGCAAACAGTATAATCGCCAGCACAAAATTAGCCATTGGCCCTGCGGCAACAATCAGGAAACGCTGCCAGACGGGCTTGAAATGAAAATAGGCCTTTTCCGCCCCATAGCCCTCACGGGCCGCAATGGCTTCGCGTGCCAATTGCAAATCCTCAGCCGTCGGCGACATGGAAGACACATGCTCGTCACCGGAAAACTTGACGTAGCCTCCCAAAGGCAGGGCACTGATACACCACAGCACACCATTCTTATCCCGACGCGACCACAACACAGGGCCAAACCCAACCGAGAACCGGTCAACCTTGGTTTTAAACAGGCGCGCAACACTGAAATGCCCCAGCTCGTGAATGGTCACGATCAGTGAAATCAGCAACAGAAACGGGACAATACCAATCAGGAAGTTCATATAGCTTTTCGTGTCTCCGCCGCGCCCAAAGTCTCTGAAACCACCTGCCGCGTCAGCCGATCCGTTTCAAGTATCGTGTGCATATCATGGCTTGTTGCCTGACTTAAAGCCATAGTTGGCGATTGCGCCTTCATCATGGCCATTTCCACCGATTCAGCAATGGCAATAAACGAGGCTTTTCCGTCCAGAAACGCCTGCACCATCACCTCATTGGCGGCGTTATAAACCACAGGCATCAGCCCGCCCGCCTGCAAGGCCTCACGCGCCAGCCTCAGCATCGGAAATGCCGCTTCATCCGGCGCGTCAAAGCTTAAGGTGCCGATGGTTTTGAGATCAAGCGTCGGGGCCTGCCATTTCAACCGGTTGGGCCA
Organism: Asticcacaulis sp.; assembly: GCA_039206455.1. Lineage (GTDB taxonomy): Bacteria > Pseudomonadota > Alphaproteobacteria > Caulobacterales > Caulobacteraceae > Asticcacaulis. The sequence goes on along the minus strand of JBCEBX010000373.1, from coordinate 8,307 downwards.
CCCCAGCGCATGGGAAATCGGCACGCGCATATCCGCAGGCCCCATCTGCGCCAATGTCGAGCCATCAGCATATTCCACCAGACTATGCACGACCGATTGCGGATGGATCAGCACGTCAATCTTTTCGGGCGGCATATCAAACAGATAAGCCGCCTCAATGAACTCAAGCCCCTTATTGGCCAGCGTCGCGCTATCGATCGTAATCTTCGCGCCCATGGCCCAGTTCGGATGCTTCAGTGCCTGTTCACGTGTCACAAACCGCAACTGGTCGCGGCTATAGCCCCTGAACGGCCCGCCCGAAGCGGTCAGGATTAGCCGGTTGATACGCGCCCGTTCGGCCTCTTCAAATACCTGAAAAATGGCATTATGTTCGGAATCTACCGGCAGAATACGGCCGCCATGCGCCTCGGCCCGTGCCAATAATGATCGTCCGCAGCAGACAAGGCTTTCCTTGTTGGCCAGCGCCACCACAGCCCCCGTCCCTGCCGCCGCCCAGACCGGTCCAAGACCCGCAATGCCGACAATCGCCGCCATGACCCAATCGGCCTTACGTCCCGCCGCCGTCGTTACCGCCTCAGCGCCGCAAGCGAGCTCAAGGCCGGAGCCCTGCATCAGTTCTTTGAACAGCGGCCACTGGCTTTCATCCGCCAGCACCGTAATCGCCGGTCTGAATTTACGCGCCTGCTCAGCCAGAAGCGTGGCATTACGTCCGGCGCACAGGGCCTCAAGGACATAGTCCTCACCGGGCTTAAGGGTTTCCTCAATCAGATTGAGCGTTGAAATACCGATAGAGCCGGTAGAGCCCAGAATGGAAAGACGTCTCATATCACCGTCCCGAGCATGACCAGAACCCTGATGCCGCCAATGGCAACAATGGCAAACATCAGCCCGTCCACCCGATCAAGCAGTCCGCCATGTCCGGGTATCAAGGTGCCGGAATCCTTGACGCCATACCGGCGCTTGAGCATCGATTCCCATAAATCCCCCCCCATGGTCGCCAGTGCCGTAATAAGCCCCACCAGAAGAGCGGCTGTATTGGATTTAAACAAATTGGTCAGATCCGATAATGTCCCCGCCGTCAGCATGCCCGCGATCATGCCTCCGGCAAAGCCCGACCATGTCTTGTTGGGCGAGTATTTGCGCCACAGCTTAGGCCCTCCGACCAGTTTACCTACCAGATAGGCGGCACTGTCTGCCGCCCAGGCAATCAGAAAGGCGAAAAACACCCAGTAGGTGCCGTTATCCGTCCCCCTGAGCCAGATCAGCACCAGCGCTGGCCACCCTATATAAAACACGCCATAGGCCGCATCGAGATAAGGGCCTTTCAGCAGACGGATATAAATACCCGCACACAGGGTCCCAATCCCCAGGACCACCAGCCCCAGGAACATGTTCCCGAGATAGACCGTAAGGGTTGCGGCAATAATAGCGACACATATGGCCGCCGCCATCTGGCGTGCCAGTTTCGGGGCCGCCATCACGCCCCACTCATAACTCAGAAGCGCCACACCGACACACAAAAGCCCAAGAAACGCCCACTGCCCGATGACAATGATCCACAAAACCACCGGTATCAGTACCAGAGCCGAGGCCACCCGAATGGGCAATTCACTGTAGCTTTTCTTGCGTCTGGACGTAGCCGTTGCTGGCGTCACAGACCCTTTATCAGGCTGAGACGACATGACCGGCTCCAACCGCGCCGAACCGGCGCTCACGCCGCCGGAATATATCCAGCGCCTCTTTCAGTGCCTCCGGCCCGTAATCCGGCCAGAGAATGTCCTGAAAGATAAATTCGGCATAGGCGGCCTCCCACAAAAGGAAGTTCGACAACCTGTGCTCACCTGAGGTGCGGATAACAAGATCAAGCGGCGGCAAACCACTGGTCGACAACAGGCCCGTAAACCGATCGATCGTCAGGTCTTCAGGCGCGGCCTCGCCTCTTTGCACGGTACGGGCAAAATTTTGTGCCGCCGCCACAATATCGGCCTGCGCCCCGTAATTCAGCGCTACCTGCAAATAAAAGCGCGAATTGTGTCTGGTCTGTTCATGCGCCTCATGAATATCCTGCACCACATCGGCAGGCAGATTATCGGTCTGACCAATAATGCGTACACACACACCTTCGCGCCTCAGACGTTCAAGGTCAGAACGGATAAAGGCCTTGATCAGGCCCATAAGGTCAGAGACCTCGCTTTCCGGTCGTCGCCAGTTTTCCGTAGAAAAGGCAAAGACCGTCAGATGCGACACACCCATTTCCGCAGCGGCACTTATGGTGCGTTTCAGGGCGTTGACACCCGCACGGTGGCCAAAGCCGCGCAACTGGTGCCGTGCCTTGGCCCAGCGGCCATTACCATCCATGATAATGGCCACATGCAATCCGTCAGACAGCCCCGTGCGTCCGTCAGCACCTGCTACGGCTTCAGATAAGGTATCGGGGCCGCTTAAAGCCATAGATTTAATCCCCTGCACTTAGGCCCTGATATCACCGAACCGCCACGGATAGCAAACAGGCCCTAGACCTGCATGATCTCCGCTTCCTTGACCTTCAGCGACTCGTCGATACGCTTGATGGCCGCGTCTGTAAGTTCCTGAACCTGCGTCGTCAGCTTCTTTTGTTCGTCTTCCGAGATAACCGAGTCTTTTTCGGCTTTTTTCAGGTCATCATTGGCTTCGCGGCGAATATTGCGCACAGCTACACGCTTTTCTTCGGCATATTTGCCCGCGATCTTCACCAGTTCACGACGACGCTCTTCGGTCAGCGGTGGAATAGGCACGCGCAGAACCGTGCCGTCCGTCACCGGATTAAGCCCCAGACCTGAGTTACGGATCGCTTTTTCGACCGCAATAACCAACGCCTTATCCCAGACATTGACGCTGATCAGACGCGGCTCAGGCACAGAAATCGCTGCACAAGAGGTGATCGGCATGCTGGAGCCGTAGGCATCGACCGTAATGGTTTCCAGAAGGCCGGACGACGCCCGTCCGGTGCGCAGGCCACCAAAGTCATCTTTCAGGGCCGCGACCGACTTATCCATGCGGTCTTTATATTTGGTCAGTTCGGGTTTGCTCATGCTTACCACCCCTTTGGTTTTAAGTTTCTGTTGTCATGCCATGTATCCGGTGGCCGTCTAGGCACCGAAAAAATAGCCTCTAATTCTTCTCGGCGATCACCGTATAGATACCGTCGCCATTTACCACCTGTTTCAGGGCGCCCGCCTGACGAATGGAGAACACGACGATCGGAATACCATTTTCACGCATCAACGACACCGCCGACGCATCCATGACCTTAAGGTCTTTGGAGAGCACCTCATGGTAGCTCAGACGCTCATAGCGCGTAGCTTCGGGCACCTTCTTCGGATCGGCTGTATAGACACCGTCAACGGACGTGCCCTTAAACAGGGCGTCACAGTTCATTTCCGCCGCCCGAAGCGCTGCCGCTGTATCCGTCGTAAAATAAGGCGCGCCCGTGCCCGCCGCAAAAATAACGACGCGACCCTTCTCAAGATGACGCAGGGCGCGACGGCGAATAAACGGTTCACAGACGGCATCCATCTGAATGGCCGACTGCACGCGGGTATCCACCCCAAGCTTTTCAAGCGCGTTTTGCATGGCCAGGGCATTCATGACGGTTGCCAGCATGCCCATATAATCGGCGCTGGAACGCTCCATCCCGACCGCAGCCTTCGAAAGGCCTCTGAAAATATTGCCGCCACCGATGACCAGACATAACTCAACGCCGGTACGCGCCACTTCGGCCACTTCTTCGGCCACCGCCTTGACCGTGTTCATGTCGATACCGAACCCCTGATCACCCATCAGCACCTCACCTGAAACCTTCAGCAGGATGCGTTTATAGGCAAGTTCGGCGGGTGCGGTCATAGCAGGGTCTTTCATCTAAATATCCGCTGCGGAAACATCCGGCAGCAGACCACAGTGCGGGCATCTTGATTCTTCAAAATACATCCCGCTCTAGCCGAGATTCACGGCTTTGAACAGTCAAAGGGCGCAGTTCCGACATGCGGACTGCGCCCTTTAAACTTATAGTTGGCTAAACTTCAAGCCGAAACAGGCCTGTATCAGCCCTGTCCCATCATCGAAGCGACTTCAGCCGCGAAATCGTCAACCTTCTTTTCCACGCCTTCGCCGAGGGCGAGACGGGTAAAGGCGGTGACCTTAACCGGCGTACCAAGCGTCTTGGCGGTTTCTTCAACCAGCTGCTCAACCGTCTGATCAGGGTTCATAACGAAAGGCTGCTTCAGAAGAACAACTTCACGCTGGAACTTGGCAACCTGACCTTCAACGATCTTGGCCAGCATAGCTTCAGGCTTGCCTTCTTCGCGGGCCTTTTCCGTAAGGATGGCGCGTTCACGCTCAACGGCTTCCGGATCAAGGTCTTCAGTCGACAGCGACAGAGGCTGCGTCGCCGCAACATGCATAGCGATCTTGCGACCCATTTCGTTCAACACATCGGCATCACCAGCTGATTCAACGGCCACCAGAACGGCGATACGACCGAGGCCCGGTGCAATCGCGTTGTGAACATAAGAGGCCACAACACCCTGAGACACCGTGTGACGAGCGAAGCGGCGCGCCACCATGTTTTCACCGATATTGGCGATCAGGTTGGTGATTTCATCCGAAATCGCTGCCTGCACACCTTCGATGGAGTCATTGTTCAGACCAGCCTGAGCCGCATTGCGGGCCAGAGCCTGGAACAGGTCATTACGGGCAACAAAGTCGGTCTCAGCGTTGACTTCAACCGCCACAGCCGTCTGGCCATTGCTGGCCACAGCCACCAGACCTTCGGCCGCAACGCGATCCGACTTCTTGGCTGCCTTGGACAGGCCCTTGGTGCGCAGCCAATCCGCCGCCGCTTCAATGTCACCATTGTTTTCGGTGAGCGCTTTTTTGCAGTCCATCATACCTGCGCTCGTCTTTTCGCGCAGTTCCTTCACCAGAGAGGCTGTAATTTCCGCCATGGAATCCTCCATAAATCTTAAAGCTGAACCCTCAGACGGATATCTGACCCAAGGGTGTGTCAAACCAATGACAACGGAGCCCGAAACAATCAGGCTCCGTTACATGGCACTTACGTAAATATTAGGCTTCGCCGGCTTCAGAACCAGCGTCCGCTGCGGCCTGAGCCAGAACCGGCTCAATCGGTGCTTCAGAGGCGCCAAGATCGATACCCGACGCCGCCTGACCGGTCGCCAGACCATCAAGTACCGTGTCAGCGATCAGGTCGCAGTAAAGCTGAATAGCGCGGGCGGCGTCATCGTTACCCGGAACCGGATAGGTAATGCCGTCAGGATCAGAGTTGGAGTCCAAAATACCGATGACAGGAATATTCAGCTTACGCGCTTCCTGAATGGCGATAGATTCCTTGTTGGTGTCGATGACAAACATCAGGTCGGGGATACCGCCCATGTCCTTGATACCGCCCAGCGACAGCTCAAGCTTATCGCGTTCGCGCGTCAGGGTCAGAAGTTCTTTCTTGGAACGGCCAGCCGGATTGTGGTCCAGAACCTGTTCCAGTTCACGCAGACGCTGGATCGAACCGGAAATGGTGCGCCAGTTGGTCAGGGTGCCACCGAGCCAGCGGTGATTGACATAATACTGCGCCGAACGCTTGGCAGCAGCAGCCACCGGGCCAGCGGCCTGACGCTTGGTACCCACGAACAGAACGCGACCGCCATTAGCAGCCACTTCGCGCACCTTGAGAAGCGCCTGATGGAACAGCGGCAGGGTCTGTGACAGATCGATGATGTGGATGTTGGAACGCGAACCGAACAGGTAACGCTCCATTTTCGGGTTCCAGCGGTGGGTCTGGTGACCAAAGTGCGTACCGGCTTCGAGCAGCGCACGCATAGACAGTTCAGGCAATGCCATAATCATAATTCCTTGTTTATTCCGATAATCCGCCGCAGATTGAAAGCCCCCTGAGGAACCTCGGAACGGACGAACCGGATAATCCCGTTGGGAAAACCCGCTCAACCGCATATCCGCGTGAGAGATGCCGCGCACCTAGGCACAATCATTGAAAAAATCAAGCGATTTTCAGGAAAAACACAAATTTTCAGCGCCACATCGCACTGATTTCAGACATCTTCACAATAAACCACGCCTGTCATGACATTTAAGGCCCCCCTTAAGGTGCCGTCCAGTCTGTACCGATCCGGCAACTTAAGTTCGACCTCACGCTGGTTATCAATATCACCAAATACGGTGATTTCCCCGCCTTCGCGACTGCGTGCGGCGTCCAGACTGGCCTTAAAGGCCGCCAGATCGAAATGACGGGCACTGACATGCACCCGCAAGCCCATATCGTCAGTCTTCAGACTGCCGCTCATCGGTTCCGCCGCCTCACCAAAGAAGCGCACCTCACCGTCACTACCCTTACACCGCACCCTGACAATAATCGATTGCCCAGGCTCGAGGCTTTCCCGATATTTGCGCAAGGCTTCCGGCTGGAACAGGACCTCATACTCACCGCTGGGGTCAGACAAGGTCACAAAGGCGAACTTTTCCCCGGTTCGCGCCGAAGCCCGCTCCTGACGCCTGCGCACGACACCGGCCATACGGAAGGCCTCGCGCCCCTCCTGCGCCAAAGCCATCGCCTCAGCAAACAAGGTCACATTACGGCGTTTGAACACATCAAGCATGTCCTGCAGCGGGTGGCCCGACAGATAAAATCCGACCGCCGACAGCTCTTCATCCAGACTGTCGGAAGATGCCGCCTTTGCCACATTCGGCAGGCGCGGGCGCGATGCAGCGCTGCCACCAAACAAACTGACCTGAGCGGCGGCGCGCTCCGCCGCAACCGATTGTGCATAGGCCACCAATATATCCGCCGATTGCACAATTTGCGTGCGGTTTGGGTGGATCGAGTCAAATGCACCGGCCCGCGCCAGATTTTCGATTGCCCGTTTGTTTACCGATTTCGGGTCGATACGTTCAAGGAAGTCAAACAAATCCTTAAATTTGCCCCCCTCTTCGCGCACCGCAACTACGGTCTGCATAGCCTCAAGCCCGACGTTACGGATCGCCCCAAGCGCATAAAGCACTTCCCCGTTTTCCACATCGAAATCGGCCATGGAACGATTGATATCCGGCGGACGAATAGTCACGCCAAATTGCCGCGCATCCTGATAAAACACCGCCAGTTTGTCTGTGTTGGCGATATCAAGACTCATGTTGGCGGCAAAAAATTCAACTGGATGGTTCGCTTTCAACCAACCCGTCTGATACGAAATGAACGCATAGGCGGCGGCGTGTGATTTGTTGAAACCATAGCCGGCGAACTTGTTGACCAGTTCGAAAATACTGTCGGATTTTTTTTCCGGTACGTTCTTTTCCTTGGCCCCCGAAATGAACCTTGCTTTTTGCCGGTCCATTTCGTCTTTATTTTTCTTACCCATAGCACGACGCAGAAGGTCGGCTTCACCAAGGCTGTATCCGGAAAGGATCTGCGCGATCTGCATCACCTGTTCCTGATAGATAATCACCCCATAGGTTTCCTTGAGCACAGGCTCGAGAGACGGGTGAAGCATATCAATATCAGCGCGACCAAACTTACGGTCTACATAGGTATCGATATTGTCCATTGGCCCGGGACGATAGAGCGAAATCAGGGCGGTAATTTCCTCAATCGATCCACAGCGCATCTTGCGCAGGGTGTCACGCATGCCCTGACTTTCAAGCTGGAACACCCCAATCGATTGCCCCGAGGCCAGCAATTCATAGGTCGCTTTATCATCCAGCGGCAGGGTGGAGTAATTCACCTCAACGCCACGTTTTTTCAGATAATGCCAGGCACGATTCAGTACCGTCAGGGTTTTCAGGCCCAGAAAGTCGAACTTTACCAGCCCCGCGCTTTCAACCCACTTCATATTGAACTGGGTCGCCGGAATATCCGAGCGCGGATCGCGATACAGCGGCACCAGTTGCGTCAGGTCACGATCACCGATCACAATCCCTGCGGCGTGCGTGGAGGCGTTACGATAAAGCCCCTCCAGTTTTAGGGCTGTATCAAGAAGCTTGGCTACAGCCTCTTCCTCGTCGCGAGCCTCACGCAGACGCGGTTCAATTTCCACCGCCTGAGCCAGTGTCGTCGGATTAGCCGGATTGTTCGGCACCATCTTACACAGACGATCCACCTGCCCCAACGGCAATTGCATAACGCGGCCCGTGTCCCGTAAAACGGCCCGCGCCTGAAGCGTACCAAAGGTAATGATCTGCGCCACGCGCTTACGACCATACTTCTCCTGAACATAGGAGATGACCTCTTCGCGGCGCTCCTGGCAG
>JBCEBX010000372.1:0-9462 GCA_039206455.1 Asticcacaulis sp. | reverse complement strand
GTTATAAGGCGATTGCCATTGATGTCGGCGACCGCGACAGCCTGATTGTGGATAATACGGCCCTGCATGACGCCTTTGAGCGCTTCGGCATCAGGCACGTGTTCGAGGTCTATGACGGTGACCATGGCAGTGGCGTGTCTTCGCGCTTCGAGGAAAAGGTCATGCCGTTCTTTTCAGAGCATCTTAAGTTCTGATCCGCCTCCGACGTCTCAAACGCATATTTCTTTACGGTGACCAGATGTTTCCCGCACGATTCGCCAAAGCCATTCTCAGCCTGACCGCAGCGTCGGTTCTTTCAGTCACGCCGGTGATGGCGCAATCCCTTGATCTGGAGCCTAAGGGTCAGTGGAGCGCCAACACGAACGGGCGTGCGCCGGTCCCGCCTATGGGCTGGAATAGCTGGAACGCGTTTTATAGCGATATCGACGAAACCAAGGTCCTGGCTTCGGCGCAGATACTGGTGGACAGTGGTCTGGCGGAACTGGGCTACCGGTATGTCAATATTGACGATGGTTGGTGGATGAAACGGCGGCAATCGGATGGGCGGATGGTCATACGTACCGACAAATTCCCTTCGGCAAACATCGGGCCGGATGACCTGACGAGCTTTCGCCCCCTGACTGACCGGCTGCATGCGATGGGGCTTAAGGCGGGTATCTATTCGGATATTGGTCGCAATTCGTGCGGGCAGGTCTATACGCCCCATTTCGCCAATCAGCCCGAAGGCAGTCTTGCGGAACGCGAAGTCGGTCTGCACGGACATGTCGATAAGGATATCCGACTCTATTTCGAAGAATGGGGCTTTGACTTCATCAAGGTGGACGCCTGCGGCATTCGGGGTTTGGGGGCAGACACGAAACATGTCACTTCGGGCAATTACAGGGAATTCAAGCCGCTGATTGAAATGGGCGCGCTGGGGCGAACCGATATCGCAAAGGTGCGTGAACTCTATACCGAGGTTGATGAGGCCTTGCAGCGCTATAATCCTGATGGGGATTATGTCTATTCGCTTTGTCTGTGGGGTTCATCGGATGTGCGGGCCTGGGGCAAGGATATGGGGAATATGTCGCGCACCAGCGATGATATTACATCCAACTGGTCGCGTATGCTCACCAATCTCGATACCGCATCCACCCGTGCGCTGTATGCCCATCCGGGATCATGGAATGATCCTGACATGCTGTTTATCGGTGCCGGTGATTTTGATAGCAACCATATGACCGAGGCCCGCTCTCATTTCGCGCTATGGGCGATACTGAATGCGCCTCTGATCATCGGTTATGATCTGCGTAAGGCGACGCCGGAACAGATGGCCCTGTTCGGCAATGCCGAAATCGTTGCCTTGAATCAGGACCCTGCCGGACATCAGGCGGTGCTGGCCCATCAGTCGGGTGATCTGCAAATCTTCGTAAAAACCCTGAACACCGGCGAAAAGGGTCTTGTGCTGTTCAACCGTGGGCTTGTGCCTTTCAACGCCATTCTGACGGCGGGTCATCTGAAATTGCGCGATGATGTTACGATCACTTTGACCAGTCTGTGGGATGGTGAAAAAACGACATTCAAGGGCGAGCAAAAGCTTCAGCTCGCGCCGCGGGAAACGCTTATATACAAGGTCGCAGGAGAGCGCGTGCTGTCTGACGGGCTTTATCTGTCGGAGCAGCCGGGGAATGTGAATCCGGCGGAAGACGGCGTTGTCGTGCCTCAGCATGACCCCTTCATTCACCGGACCGCCTGGCATTCACGTGGCCCAGGCGATCATCCGCAATATGGGGGCTGGGGCGGCGCGCAGGCCGATCGTACACCATTTGGTGAGCCACTGCGTGTTGGCGGGCGGCTTTTTGACACCGGTCTGGGGGTGCTGGGCAATTCGCGTCTGGAGGTTCAGAACCACGGCTATAAAAGCTTCTCGGCAGAGGTAGGCATCGATGACACGGCGGTGAACCGCAATGCGCCCGTTATTTTTGAGGTCTATGGCGACGGCCGGTTGCTCACGCGCTCAGGCCCCAAAGCCTTTGGGGAAGCCACTGAGAAAATGGTCGTGACGGTTGAGGGTGTCAAACTTATCGAACTGGTTGCCCGCGTTCAGAGCGATGCAAAAGATGCCGGCGCGACATTGCCCGTAACCTGGGGCAATGCCGCGCTTACGAAATAGGACAAGCTTGGGCGCTTGCGCCTGAGTTTACAGTGACGTCTGAAATATACGGAGTGACACCATGCCCACCCTTGATACCTGCCTGAGATCTGGCCTTGCCGGTGTGTGGCTCGCCTGCGCCTCGGCGGCGGTGGCGCAGCCTGCCGCAACGGTGACGCCGCCTGCGCAGGCACAGACTCAGACGGAAACTCAGGCACCGCAAACTCGCCCGCGTTGGCCGATCAGCAACCTGTTGTTCACCTCCTTCAGGGGCAGCGGTGACGGCCTGCACCTGTCGTTCAGCGAAGATGACGGGCGCACATGGCAGGATATGGGAAAGGTCTTCCTAAAGCCTGTGCTGGGCAGTGGCCTGATGCGCGACCCGCACCTGACGCGCGGCCCTGACGGGGTGTTTCGTCTGGTGTGGACAACGGGCTGGAAAGACAAGGGCATCGGTTATGCTGCCTCGACCGATCTGGTCAACTGGTCGCAGCAGACCTATCTGCCCTTTTTTGAGGGCGTTGACGGCACCCATAATGCCTGGGCACCGGAAACCTTTTATGACGAGGCCACGGGACAATATGTCATAACCTGGTCGTCGGACATTGACGGTCGGTTCGCCGACACCCACTCAGATGAGCGGATGAACAACCGCACCTATTATGTCACCACGAAGGATTTCGAGACCTTCACCGAGCCGACGCTGCTGATCGATCCGGGCTTTGACCATATCGACACCACCCTGATCAAGGACGGTGAACGCTATATCGCCGTCTTCAAGGAAGGCGACCGTCAGGCGAGCCAGCAATGGGGGGCCATTCGCTGGGCCGTGGCCGATACGGTGCTGGGGCCATACAGGCTCATGCCGAACGCGCTGGTGTCGGGTCAGCGCGCCGAAGGGCCGACCCTGAGGACGCAGGACGGCAAGACCCGTCTCTATGTGGATTATTATGCCGATGGCCGTTACGGCGTTTTCGAAACGAGCGACTGGGTCAACTGGACGGATGTGTCCGCTGAGGTTGCCGTTGCCAAGGGCCAGCGCCACGGCACGATCCTCAGCGCTCCGGCCTGGCTGGTCAGGGAAATGGAAACCGCCACGCCTTCACCGAATCCGGTGACTGTGGTTTCGGCCCCGCCAGCCGCGCTGGATGGCTTTACGGCGGACCCATCGATCCGTGTATTTGGTGATACCTATTATATCTATCCCACCTCCGATAAGCCCAACTGGCAGACCACGGACTTTTCCGTCTGGTCATCCAAAAACCTTGTGGATTGGAAGCGCGAGGCCATGATCCTCGATGTGGCCAATGATCTTGGCTGGGGGAAGATTCAGGCCTGGGCACCGGATGCCATCGAACGCGACGGCACCTACTATTTCTATTTCTGCGCCGAGGGCAATATCGGTGTGGCCACGTCGAAATCCCCGACCGGCCCGTTCGTCGATGCGCTGGGTAAGCCCTTGCTCGCTAAAGGCACAGGTATCGAAACCAACACCATCGACCCCTATCCGTTCATCGATGAGGATGGTCAGGCCTATCTCTATTATGGCAATGGTCGGCTGGGTAATGTCGTTAAGCTTAAGCGCGACATGATCACGGTCGATGGGCCGGTCATGACGATTGAACTGAAAGACCACCGCGAAGGCCCCGTCGTCTTTAAACGCAATGGCCAATATTACTTCATGTGGTCGATTGATGATGCCCGAAGCCCCGATTACCGCGTCGGCTGGGGCGTGGCAGATTCACCGCTCGGGCCGGTCAGAACGCCCGACAAGGACTTCATCGTGCTACAAAGAAATGGCCCGGCTGTGGGCACGGCACACCACAGTGTGGTCAATGTGCCGGGCACGGATCGCTGGTATGTCGCCTATCACCGGCACGCCCTGCCCGAAGGCGGCGGCTATCAGCGCCAGACGGTTCTGGCGCGTATGGAATTCAACCCCGACGGCAGCATCAGGCCGATGGACCCGTTGGTCGTGCCGTTCAAGCCCGGTGATGTGGGGGAGCCTATCGTCAACGGAAAAGGGCGTATGGGTCAATAGGCGGGCAACTTATGGGAGGGGCGCAAAAGCAGGGTGCCACGTTGAACCATATCCAGCCGCGCAGGAACTTAAACTGGACGCGTGAATTCCACTCTCAGACCCCGCTAAAATCGGGAGGATTACCTTGGCGACGACGAGTCATGAATAAGGCTCCCAATTGGAAGCCTTGAATCACAACCAGTCTCTGTATGGGCTTTCCCGTACCTCAGGATTATAGGCCAGCAGGCCGTCGTAGATTTTGCTCGATACGAAATAGGCCGGAGCCGCCGTGCTGATAGCCAGATTGATAGTCGTGGACTCGCTCGCCTGTGCATAGACAAGGTGCGTCATCACTGGTCTGTATGTGTCTGGCGCAGGCATGAAGGCCAGCCCCCAAAGCGCCTAACGCCAAAGCGTTGAGCGCAGTCAGATTAAAGCGGCGGCGGACGTAATCATCAGCTACATCTTTCCGGGGTTCAGAGAGTTCAGGGCGTCTGCATGGCGTCATCAAAGGAAGCGTAGTTTTTGCGGAACAGAGACGCATAGAAGCCGTCCCTTTCAACCAGAGCCTCATGCGACCCTTGTTCAAGAATCCGCCCCTGTTGCAGAACAATAATATTGTCCGCGTCCCTGACGGTGGCCAGACGGTGCGCGATGATCAGGCTGGTCCGACCCTTGAGCAGGGTGCGCAAGGCCGACTGAATTTTCTGCTCGGTCACGCTGTCGATGCTGGCGGTCGCTTCATCAAGGATCAGGATGTCTGGATCGGCCACTAAGGCGCGGGCGAAACTTAGCAGCTGCCGTTGTCCCTGAGACAGGTTCTGGCCGCGTTGTTCCAGAGGGGTGTCATAGCCTTGCGGCAGTTGTTCGATAAAGGCATGGGCAGACACGGCTTTAGCAGCAGCGATCACGTCATGACGGGTGGCACCGGTGTTGTAGCGGATATTCTCAAACACCGTGCCGGTGAACAGAAACGGCTCCTGCAAGACCATGGCAATGGTACGTCCAAGGGAATCAAGGGTCACATCGCGCACATCATGGCCGTCGACCTTCACGGCACCGGCGGTAACATCGAAAAAGCGCAAGGTCAGGGAGGCAATGCTGCTCTTGCCGGAGCCGGTAGGGCCTACCAGTGCCACAGTCTGCCCCGGCTCGATGCGAAAGCTGAGATCATGCAGCACGGGCCGGTCAGGGACGTAACCGAAGGTGACGTTGCTGAATTCCACCGAAGGGGTGATGTGGTGCAGATTTAGTGCATCCGGCTTGTCCTTGATCGTCACCGGCACATCCAGCACCTCGAAAATCCGGTAACCGGCGGCCATGGCTCTTTGCATCACCGTATATTGCAGGGACAGGGTGCGGATCGGGTCGAAAAAGCGCTGCACGAAGAAAATAAAGGCGACCATTACCCCGACCTCAAGCCGTCCCATCAGCACCGCCGTGCCGCCGACGATAACAACAATCGCCTGACAGATGCCGGTCAGTATATCCACGCTTGGCACCATGATCTGCGCCGCCCATGCGGCTTTGATCTGTGCCGAAAAATTCTCTTTGGCCCGGGTCTCGAAAGCCGAGAAATTAACGCTTTCACGCTGTGAGCCCTGCACCACGCGCACGCCGTTGATGTTTTCAGCCAGCACGCCGTTGACGATGGAGGAGGTATCGCGTGCATGGCGAAAGGTCTTTTTGGCATAGGGCAGCCAGATAGCGCGCACCACCACCAGCACCGGCAGGGCCGAAAGCGTCAGAAGCGCCAGCTGCCAGTCCATCAGCATTAGAACGGTGATAATGCCAATCAGCAAAAACAGGTCGCCGACCGCCTGAACCGAGGTTTCGAGGAACTCCTGAAGGGCGTTCACGTCACCCTGAATACGGGACATGATGCGCCCGACATGGGTCTGGTCGATGAAGCTGGTTGAAACATCCTGAAGGTGGACGAACATGGCGCGGCGCAGGTCGAAAATCACCTTTTGCGCCACAACTGCGGCTGACCATTCCTGAAGAAAACTGACAACGGCATTGACCGCGATCAGCCCCAGAAAACCGGCGATTACCCAATCAAGCGCTATGGCCTTATCACCCAGAGCGCTGTCGATGGCGAAGCGTATCGCCAGAGGGATACTGACCTGTGTGCCGACAAAAATTAGCACCACCACAAGCACGCCAATAAGCTCCAGACGGTAAGGTCGCACGAAGGTCAGGAAGCGACGCAGGATGCGCACATCAACAGCGGAAAATATATCCTCTCCGTGGGCACCGTTCGTACCGCCTGCGGTGGGGCCGCCGCGTCCGCCCATATCGTAGCTCATGTGGTCACCTGTATGTCCAGTGTGCGGAGAGGCTCTGTTCGGCGGACGTGTGTTTCCCGTTGTCCGGATTGCATGTGGTAAAGCGCGGCATAGTGCCCGTTACGGGCCAGTAACTGCGCATGGTTGCCGCGCTCGGTAATGCGGCCCTTATCGAGGACAATGATCTCGTCGGCGTGCATCAGGGCGCTCAGGCGATGGGCGATTATAAGGGTGATCCTGTTTTTTGATCCTTTTTGCAGGGCGGCCCGCAGATGCGCTTCGGTAGCGGCGTCCACAGCAGAGGTAGAGTCATCGAACACGACAATTGAAGGGTCGCCGATCAGGCCACGGGCAATGGACAGGCGCTGACGCTGCCCGCCCGAAAGGCTGACCCCGCGTTCGCCCGCAGGTGTGTCATAGGCCTGTGGCAGGGTCTGGATATGCGGGTGGATCTGGGCGGTTGTTGCGGCGGCAGTGATGCCGGCTTCGGGCGCATCCGGCGTACTGTAGGCGACATTTTCACGCAAGGTCATGTCGAACAGGAAGACATCCTGCGATACGACGGCCACGGCCTTGCGCAGCGAGGTCAGGGACACATCACGGATATCCTGACCGTCTATCGTAATTCGGCCGGAGGTCACATCGTAAAAGCGCGGCAGCAATTGCGCCAGTGTCGATTTACCGGAACCGGGTGGTCCGACGATACCGAGTGTTTGCCCCTTGCGCACTTCAAAATTGATAGCTGAAAGGGCGTCAGAAGCAGCGCCTTCATAGCGGAAACCGGCCTGTTCAAAGCGCAGCACATTGCCTTCTGTGCGCAGGTCGGGTGCGTCGGCTGTGTCATGAATGGCCGGTTCGCGGTCGAGAATCTCAAACAGACGGCTGCCGGATGATATGGCGCGGGCAAAGGTATTGACGATCATCATCATCTGGCGCACGGGGGCCTGCAGCAGGGTCATGAAGGTCAGAAATCCGGCTACATGGCCGACGCTCATCTCACCGGCGGCGACACGATGCCCCCCGTACCACAGCACCAGCGCCATGGCCGCGTAGAAGGCAAAGGTCATGGAAGACACCGCGCCCGTACGTACCGCTATGCGGTCATTGGACATGCGTAGGGCGTCGCCGGAGGCCTGATCAAAGCGGGTAAGTTCATGGTTTTTGGCCGCGAAGGCGCGCACGACCCGCAGTCCCTGAAGGTTTTCCTCTATGGTACGGGTGAGTATGGACATGCGCTGTTGCAGGCGCGTCCACGTCAGGCGCAGGGTCAGGCCGGTACGGAACGCGCGCCAGATGACAAAGGGCACGAAGCTTAAGGAAAGAAGCGCCATCAGGGGATCGGTGCGGAACATAAGGGTCGCGCCAATCCCCAGAAGCAAAGCCAGACTGACGATCCGTTGCAGGCCGTTTTCGACAAACATGCGCATGCCTTCAAGATCAAGCATGCCGCGTGTAATCAGGTCGCCGGAATGTACGGAGTCATGAAAACCGAAATCAAGGCGCTGAAGCTTTTCAAAATAGGCCAGACGCAGGCTAAGCCCAAGTTTCTGTCCGATATATTCAAACTGAAACCCCGATAGCATGGTGAGTAAGCCACGCAGAGAAGCGGCGGCGATCAAAAGGCCAGCAGTAATCCAAAGTGCGTTTCCGGCCGCACTGCCTGACAGAAGATCGGCAGGCGTGGCTCCGGGCAGCAGCAGGTGGGCCTGATCCACAGCCCGTCCCAGAAGTACGGGCAGGGCCAGCGCAAATATGGTCGCGGCAATGCTGGCCAAAAGGGCAAGGGTTATGCGCGCTTTGTGGTGGCTGATCAGCCTCAATATGCGCGGCAGGACATGGGGCAGGGCTTTCAGGTCAAGGGCTTCGGCAGGGCTTACCTGTTGGGGGCGAAGGGCTTGTCTGAGCGGGGAGGCCGAGAACCAGCCGTCAAAACGGCCGGGCTTATTGTGGGGGGGTGGTGCATCTGTGGTCACGTCGGATACGGCTTTCGTCTTCGCCCTGCGGGACGAAACAGACAAGGCCGCTCTGGAATTAAGCGGCCTTGCGAAACAGAAGGAGGTCAGAGACTGACGGTTTCTTTTTCCGGTCGGAAAACCGGCTCATCCTTGTGGTTGCGGAAATAGGGCATGACCCCGTCGGCAAATTCCTGAATGGAGCGTAAGACCGGACTGCCGCCGATCAGGAAGTGTTTTACACCCACCGACAGGTATTCTTCAATACGCTCGGCCACTTCGGCATAGCTGCCGACAAGGGTTGTACGATTGGCCCCGACCCAGATATTGGGGTAGACCTTCAGGCTCTCGCGGTCATTATAATCGACACCCGCGCTTAAGGACTGAACGCGGGCTTCACCGACCGAGTTGCGCGAGGCGATGAATTTCTTGTACTCGCGCACTTTCTCAAGATCGAGATTGTCGAGAATGCGGTCGGTTTCCTTCCAGGCCTCGGCAGAGGTTTCGCGTGCGATGACGCTGATGAGCATGCCGAATTCGACCGTGCGCCCGTGCTTAGCTGCTTCTTCGCGCACCTTTTTAATGGTTTCGGCAATTTGTGGCGGAGTCTCGGAGTAGGACAGGTGGATTTCCGCATGCTTTCCGGCAATCGCACGGCCATAATCGGATGAGCCGCCCATAAACAGGCGTGGTGTGACATCTAACGGCTTGGCCAGACCGCCCTGAGTGACGGAATAATATTTACCGTCGTAATCGAAGGGAGCGCCTTTATAGGCCGCCTTCAGGACGTCGAAGAATTCGGAGGTGCGCTCGTAACGCTGGGCCTTGTTGAGGGTTTCCCCAAGCGCACGTAACTCACCTTCATGGCTACCAGTGACGATGTTCAGATAAAGCCGGTTGTTCGACATTTCCTGAAAGGTCGCCGATTGCTGGGCCACCAGAGTCGGGTGGGCAAAACCGGGACGCAGGGCGACGATGAACTTAATTTTTTGCGTATGTGCCGCCAGAAACGAGGTGGCAATCCACGGGTCATAATTGCGATGCGTGGTGATCGACAGGATGGAATCATAG
>JBCEBX010000371.1:5850-9521 GCA_039206455.1 Asticcacaulis sp. | reverse complement strand
CATCAAGGAGATGGAGGCCGGTGCCGGTGAAGTGCGCATCGGGCATCTGATGGCCATGGACCCCGCCGGTCGTCAGGTTGAACTGCCCGGTGAACATATGAAGGAACCGGCCTTCGGGCTGCCCGCCACATGGATCGACAACGCCCTGCGTGAGGAAGCGACCTTCCTGGGCTACACCATTGTTGATCCGGCGACTGTTATCACCACGCACCTGACGGAAATCCTCAAGGACAATATGCCTGAGCTTCTGTCCTATGCCGATGTCTCTAAGCTTTTGCGTGACGCGCCGACAGATCAGAAAAAACTGATCGAAGACCTGATCCCCTCCGTCGTGACGGTCGCCACCCTGCAACGCGTGCTTCAGGCGCTTTTGAAAGAACGCGTCTCCATCCGCGACCTTCCGGCCATTCTCGAAGGTCTGGGCGAAGTCGCCCCGCACACCAAAAGCATTTCCCATATGGTCGAGCATGTGCGGGCACGTCTGGCACGGCAATTGTGCTGGCAAAACCGTGCCGAAGACGGCGCGCTACCCATCGTCACCTTGTCGAATGACTGGGAAAATGCCTTTGCCGGATCGCTGGTCGGGGCGGGCGAAGAGCGTCAGTTGAGCATGGCCCCCTCACAGCTACAGGACTTCATCCGCGCCGTACGTGATACGTTTGAGCGCGTGTCGATGAACGGCGATGTGGCCGTGCTGCTGACCAGTCCGGGCGTGCGGCCCTATGTGCGCTCCATCGTAGAGCGTTTCAGAGGCAGCACCGTCGTCATGAGCCAGAACGAAATTCACCCCAAGGTTCGCCTGAGGACCGTAGGGCAGGTATAGGGCCTTATCGACCGGCGCGATTCAGGCTATGAGTCACTTCAGAGATGTTTAAGGGCAAGACCGTATGAACCGAGTGATCAACAAAGCCTTCGGCAAGAGCAAACCCAGAGACCTGTTTCTTGATCTTCTGACCTTTGACCGGCTGATGACGCGACCGGTGATCCATATCATCTACTGGGCCGGTCTGGCCCTGATCACACTGGCCATGTTCGGCGTAATCGGTGGCGCGGCAGGGATCGCCATTCGCGAAGAAACCCCGTGGGGCTTTTTCCTCGCCCTGCCGTTTCTGGTCGGTGGATCGCTGTTTATTCTGGCAGCACTTTTGCTGTGGCGCTCATTCTGTGAATTCTATGTCGCCATTTTCCGCATTGCCGAGGATCTACGCTTTTTGCGCGTGACCACTGAACAGGCGGCTCAGGCCAGGGGTGTGCCCACAGATACGCATCCGGCCAGCGAATGGTCTGAACCGGCAACCGCGCCTGTTGCCGATACACCCGCCAAAGACAGCGCCACGCAACCATCGTCCGAAGACGTGCTGGAAAGCCCGTTCTATTCAACACCGCCTCGCAGCTAGACTTTCAGGCCTTCTCCTCCCTATGCGCCAGCATGGGGAGGTGGCGGCGAAGCCGTCGGAGGGGTAACTTTTTACGCCCGGTCTTTTACCGCCTGCACAAGGGCCTGGCCCATCGGCTTAAGCCCCCCCAGATCATCAAACAGCACAGGTTCATCCGAAAGCGGTCTGGTCTTGCGGTTCATCCAGCTATCCTTGTCCCGTGCCGCCCAGAGGGTGACACCGAACTGCTGCGCCTTGGGTAAGGCCATAAAGCTGTCGATGATTTCTTCCATCAGCGCACTTTGCTTTTTGCGATAACCTGCAAAATCAACCAGCCCTTTGGTCGCGTCCCTCAGGCTGATATCAACCTCAGAAACATGAATTTTCAACCCCGTTGCCGCCAGTTCGTTAATGGCCGTGCGGATCGCCCCCTTGGGCAGATCGGCTGAAATATGGGTCTGGGTGCCCAGCACATGCACAGGCACATTCTCTTTCTGCAAACGCTCAACCAGCTTGAGGAAGGTCTTGCGCTTGGCAGGCGTGTACTCAAGATTATAGTCGTTGAGAATAAGCTCACAGGCCGGATCGGCGCGATGCGCCGCGCGATAGGCAATGTCGATATAATGATCCCCCAGAACCTCGCGCCACAAGCAATCGCGTAGGGCCGAACCGTTATTGAGGATGGGCTCATTGACCACATCCCAGGCGGGCAGGCCTTTGAAATGGGTCACGACATCGGTTACATAGGCTTCATAAGCTTTCTGAAACGCCGCGCGATTACCTTTCAGCTTCTGAAAATAAGGGCCATCCTGCACATACCAGATCAGATTATGCCCGATCACCTGCTGCCGGTTTTGCCGCGCAAAGGCCATTAGCCGGTCAGGGGCATCGAATTTCAGCGATCCATCGTCCTGAAGAATATATTCCATCTTCATTTCCCATTCCGGCGTCAGGCGGTCGAAATGGGTAGCGACAAGCGATTTCCACTCAGGGTCATTCAACTGCGCCGTCATGACACAGACGCCCAGCGGGAAAGGCGTAATATCCTTGAGCGGTTTCAGATGGGCCGGGTCACTGCGTGCCGCGCCGTCACAGGCCGTCATCAGCGCGGCCCCGAGCGTGGTGACCAGAGCCTTGCGGCGCGTAATCATCCGGCGCGTTTCAATCTTAGGGCGGCCTCATCCAGCGCCGCATTTTCAAGCTTCAGCTCCGCCGCCATACGCTTCAGACGCGTGACCTCGGCAACATGTTCAAACTTTTTCAGACCTTCAAAGGCGGTGCCCAGTTCGTCACGGATACCGGCTTCTTCGTGGGCAATCAACTCAAGTTCGGACACGGCCTGTTCGCGGCGCATGGCCCAGCCCTTGCGGTAGGCCGGTATCTGGGCGGCCATAAACGGGTCTTCGTTATTGCGGGCGATTTCAAGGGCAAATTCGGCATCGAGCGTCGAAATACGCATCTCGACCTGCGTGCGGCGCGCCGCCACTTCGGCCAGACGCTTCTGCAAGGTCTCGACCTCATAGGTCGAAATACGCACCAGAGATTTAACCCATTTAGCCATCAGACGTCAGCCCCGTTATAATCCTCACCCGACCCGTTCAGAATGTGCGCCAAAATCGTAAACGACTCGTCAAGACTTGTGGCTTCTTCAGGGCTTTGGGTTAAAAACTGTTCAATATGCGGATTAAGCGCAATCGCCTGATCCACTAATGGATCAGCACCGGTGCGATAGGCCCCGATGCGGATCAGTTCTTCCATATTGCTATAGGCCGACATCACCGCCCGTGCCGTGCGCACCACCTCGCGCTCCGGCGGCGTCTGACAGGCAGGCATGGTACGGCTGATGGATTTCAGCACATCAATAGCCGGAAAGCGCCCGCGTTCAGCAATATTACGGCTCATGACAATATGGCCATCAAGAATACCGCGCACCGCATCGGCAATCGGCTCATTATGGTCGTCACCATCGACCAGAACGGTAAACAGGCCGGTAATCGGCCCCGTCTGGGTGCCGTCTTCGCGCACAGGCCCCGGCCCGGCGCGTTCCAACAACTTCGGCAGTTCGGCAAAACAGGTCGGTGTATAGCCCTTGGTCGTCGGCGGTTCGCCCGTCGCCAGACCGATCTCGCGCTGGGCCATGGCAAAGCGCGTCACCGAGTCCATCAGACACAGGACTTCCAGCCCCTGATCCCTGAGATATTCCGAAAGGGCCAGCGTCATATAGGCCGCCTGCCGCCGCTTCAGCGCTGGCTCATCCGAGGTCGCCACCACGACGATGGCCCGCGAAATACCGGC
>JBCEBX010000371.1:0-5840 GCA_039206455.1 Asticcacaulis sp. | reverse complement strand
GGCGACGTACTCCGCCGAGAGGGCCTGGTTGGCGAAGCTCATGTCCATCACGGCCGCCGGGTGGCCTTCCGCCGCCGCCAGGTTGAGCAAGCGGCCATCAGCCAACAGGTAAATCTTGCGGCCGTCGAACAGCTTGAACTCCTCGACAAATTCGCGCACCTCACGGCCCCGTTCACCAATAAGGCCAACAACCACCGCATCACAGGCCGCTTCACGCGCCAGCATGGACAAAAGCACCGACTTGCCGACACCGGAACCGGCAAAAACCCCCAACCGCTGGCCACGGCAACAGGTGGTAAAGACGTTCATTGCCCGCACCCCCAGATCGAGCCGTTCCCCTACCCGCGCCCGCGAATGGGCCGGCGGCGGCGCGGCCTTGAGCATATAGCCGACCCCGCCTTTAGGCAGAGGCCCGCCGCCATCGATCGGGTCACCAAAGGCGTCAATGATCCGCCCCATCCACCCCGTTGTCGGATAGACCTTGGCCCCTTCGTTCGAGATACGGATTTCCGCGCCGGGAGCCACACCTTCGACGGGGCCGAAGGGCATCATCAGGGCGCGGTCTTCGCGAAAACCGACCACCTCGACCGGCAGGGGGGCATCATGCCGCCGCATGATCTCACAGCGCGAGCCTACCTCCATGAAGGACATGCCACCCTTGGCCTCGATCAGCAAGCCATTGACCACAGCCACACGCCCATAGACCTGTAACGGATCAATCGAGGCGGCGGTATGGAGAAGGTCTTGCATAGGGCCTGACAAAATAAAATACTGATCAGACCCTAGGCAATTATGGTTAACAAAAAACAAGTACGCTCATAAATTTGCATCCCAAACGTTTCCCTGGCAGGTTCATTGTTTGAATTTGAGAGGAAATATGCGCGCCTATTATACCGCCGACCATGCTAAGTTTTTCAGCGATAGCGACGACCATATTCTGGGTGAATTAACGCGCGGCCACAGCTTTGCATTGGAAATGACTCAGCGCGATGCGTGGCGGCAACAGATAATAATCCTGCGTCAAGCCCTGATCAATCAGTCTGCCTTCACCCTGTATCTTGAATTTGCCATCCCCCGCATGGGCAAGCGCGCAGATGCGGTGGTACTGATCGGGGACGTTGTCTTCGTCATTGAATTTAAGGTTGGTAGCCAAACGTTTGATCGTCAGGCCATTGATCAGGTCGAAGATTACGCACTCGATCTCAAGAATTTTCACGCCGGTAGTCATGCACTAGCCATTGTCCCCGTGCTCATCCCCACCAAAGCAACTGCCTCAGGCGTCATTCAGTTCGAGCTACCTAGCAATCATGTCGCAAGCCCCCTATGTGTCTGCGCTCGCGATCTTGGCTATGTGCTGAAAATGTTTAGCCCGCAATCTGCCCATGTGTTTGATGCAGAAAAATGGGTCAGCAGCGGTTACCGCCCGACACCGACAATCATCGAAGCGGCTCGTGCGCTTTATAACCGGCACGATGTAAAAGATATTTCCCGATACGATGCCGGGGCGCGAAACCTCAGCCGAACACAGGATGTCATTACAAGCGTTATCGAAGTCTCGAGGGCGCATAAGCAAAAATCCATATGCTTTATTACCGGGGTGCCAGGCGCAGGAAAGACCTTGGCGGGATTAAATATCGCCACACAACGTAGTGACGCAGATCAGTCGGGCCACGCCACCTTTCTGTCCGGCAATGGCCCTTTGGTAGCGGTTCTAAGTGAAGCCCTTATCCGTGATCAGGCCCTACGCACCAAAACCCCGAAAAGTGCCGTCGCCCGTAATGTTAACGCTTTCATCCAGAACATTCACCACTTCCGTGACTATTACCTGAAATCTGACGAAGCGCCTTCTGACCATATTGTTATCTTTGATGAAGCCCAACGTGCCTGGACGCGCGCCAAGGCCGCCAGTTTCATGCAACAAAAGCGCGCGGTGCCTGACTTCGATATGTCGGAACCAGAGTTTTTGCTAAGCGTCATGGATCGACACGAGGATTGGTGCACAGTGGTATGCCTGATCGGTGGGGGTCAGGAAATCAACACAGGTGAGGCTGGCCTGTCTGAGTGGATGGCCGCCATCCGTGACCGCTTTCCACACTGGCACGTTCACGCATCGGCGCAGATTACACAACCTGACTACGACCTGAATAACGAAGCGCAGGTGTTTATCCGACAAGACCAGGTCACCCTGCATGACGACCTCCACTTAAATGTCTCGATGCGTTCCTTTCGCGCCGAGACCGTATCGACCTTCATTTCACATCTCCTGAACGGCGATGCCGATGCCGCAAGAACAGCTTATGAAAAACTCACCCAGTATCCGATAGGTCTGACACGCGACCTGAATAGCGCACGGACGTGGTTACGAAGTGTCGGTCGCGGCACCGAACGCTACGGGCTTATCGCCTCATCCGGTGCGCATCGCCTCCGGCCAGAGGGCTTACATATTAAGGCCGGAATTGAACCACCTAACTGGTTTCTGAATGATCGCAATGACGTGCGTTCATCCTGCTACCTGGAAGATGTCGCAACCGAATTCGACATTCAAGGTCTGGAACTCGACTGGGCGGGTATCTGCTGGGATGCCGACCTGCGTTACATCGATGGCAATTGGCAGCACTATAGTTTCAAAGGGACACGATGGCAGTCAGTAAATGACCGCTTCCGTAAGCTATATCTTAAAAATGCCTACCGCGTCATCCTGACCCGTGCCCGACAAGGCATGGTCATTTTCGTACCCAAAGGTGACAACACAGACCCAACGCGGCCGAAGATGTTTTACGATGAAACCTACGCCTTCTTGAAAGATTGCGGATTGCAGGACATTTAGCACGACACCTAAGGCTTAACCCGGCCCCTCAAATCGCCATCTTCCGTAAGCCCGTCCACCGCCCAAGCCACACCTCTGGCCACCAGATCGAGGTAACGCGGCTCCCGCATGCTGTCTTCGTTATGCACAAGGGTGGTGCTGAAAACGCGGGTTTGCTCAGAGCCATAATAATGCAGCCAGGCAACAGCAAAGGTTTTACCCCGCCAGTTTTCGTCTGGCATATCCGGCTGTGTCCCGACCATAAGCGGGATCACGTCAAAATTGGTCAGGGTGTTATAAAGCTCCTCATCCGGCGTCGTCCACATCTCAAGCCCCTTGAGGACCGGCGCATTTGACACCTTGGAAAGCACTATCGGCGCCTGAGGCCCGTGACCCGTCGATTGCATCCCCGTAAACGCGTACCATTTGGCATTGGTCGCGTCCTTGGCCACGGGCTTGCGCCAGTCTCCCCAGCGATAGGAGTGCATGGCGCAATGCAGGTTTACCGCAGGCACGCCCTTGATATGCGGTGCCAGAACCGTGTCTATAATCGCCTGATCGGTAATCCCTGCCGCACATTCATTATGGATCACCACATCATAGCCCTTGGCATAATCGGGGTTGCCAAAGATCGGCAGGGCGGGCTTTTCCTTATCGTCCTCAGGCGTGACGTCATAAAAGACGTGATCGATGGTCACATTAAGCCGCGCCTTAAGGCCCGCCTCAAGAATGTCGCGCTGCGCCGCATAGTCATGCCAGCCGCCACCGGAAACAATCAGCACACGCACCGGTGCCGTATCGGCCAGCACCGGCGTAGTCAGGCCTATGGCTGCGGTCGCAAATATAGCCAGAACGGTTTTCAGCATCGGTCGTTTCCCTGTTGTTATTTTGCCTCCGCCTATTCCTCGCATATTCACAGAAAGTCGCAAGGACGGTTTACCTGTGTGCCCAACGTGGCTATGGCTTGACCTATAAGATAAAAAGGGACGATCCGCATTATGACCTATTCAGTAAAAGCGTACGGGGCTTCCGGTGAAGGCACGCACCCCGACACCGATGCCATTAATGCCGCCATCATCGCCGCCCATCAGGCCGGAGGCGGTCAGGTCACCTTCCCTGCCGGACGCTACCTAAGCTTTTCCATCCGCCTGTTGTCCGGCGTCACCCTGCATCTCGAAGATGAGGCCGTTCTGATAGCGGCTGACCCCGAAATACATGACGGGGCCTATGAGATGTTCGAGGATAACCCCCACGATCTCTATCAGGACTTCGGCCACTCGCACTGGCGCAACAGCCTGATATGGGCCGAAGACGCCGAACATATCGCCATTACCGGCACGGGCCTGATTGACGGCTCGGCCATGACCCGCGAGGGCCCCGGCTCACGCTGGAGCGCACAGGCCGGTGAGTTTCCGCTATCCATGCGCGGCCTGTCGGCTGAGGTCATGGCCGAACTGGTGCCAGAGCTTGAGGCCATGCGCGGTCTCGGCAACAAGGCCATTGCCCTGAAACAATGCCGCCATGTCAATTTGCGTGATTTCACTCTCAGAAACGGCGGACACTTCGCCCTTCTGGCCACCGGCGTTGAGGATATGATCATCCAGAACCTGACGGTTGATACCAATCGCGACGGCCTCGATATCGACGGCTGCCGTCGCGTGACGATAACCGGCTGCCGCGTCAACACCCCCAACGACGACGCCATCGTTCTGAAATCGAGCTTCGCGCTGGGGCACCTCAATCCATGCGAAGACATCACCATCACCGACTGCACCGTATCCGGTTACGACCTCGGCACCATGCTCGATGGTACCAAAGGCCGCACGCAGGCACTGTCGCCCGATCAGGATCGCGTCACCGGACGCATCAAGATTGGCACCGAATCAAATGGTGATTTCAGGCGCATCCGCATCAGTAACTGCCGCTTTGAGCGCTCACGCGGACTGGCGCTCGAAACCGTCGATGGCGGTACCATTGAAGACATAGAGGTCGAAAACCTCACCCTGAGCGAAATCACCACCGCCCCGATATTCCTGCGCATCGGCACACGCCTCAGGGGGCCGGAAGGGACTAAGGTCGGTAACATCCGCAGGGTGCGCATCCGCAACCTGACGGCCACAGACATATTGCCGGATTACTGCGCGCTTTTGATGGGACAGCCCGAAAGCCCGATTAAGGATGTGACGCTTGAAAACATCAGTCTCACCTATCGCGGCGGTATCACGGCGGATCAGATCGCACCCTTTACCGACGACCTGCCCCGCGCCTATCCTGAACCGTCCATGTTCGGCATAACGCCTGCATGGGGCCTGTGGGCGCGCCACGTCAAAAACCTGAGCCTGAACGACATAAGACTTAGGACCGACCAGCCGGACGCCCGCGAAAAGATCATTATTGCCGGATAAAAAACACGCCTTCCTGACCGTAAACTAACCAGGGATGACGGATGAAACCGTCAGGAAGGCGCACCGGCCATGGGAAGGCGTACCGGCAAAGTTTCCTCCGCGTCCTTAGGGTAACGCGCAAGGGAGGCTGGATCAAAAAAGTACAAGATTCGGCAAGCGGCGCAGCACGAAGTCGCGCGTCCGAAATAAGGTTTCTTCCCGTAGTCTCTATTTATTGTTAGCGCTAACATAAAGGCGCGCACCCGATTCTGTCAAGCGCTATCTGGGGCTGCACAGGGCTGCGCCTCAGCGCCTAATCATAAAGCTCGACATCAAGCGGGGCGAACATCATGGCCACGGTCGCCTCCGGCACACAGCCTATGGATACCGGCGACCAGCGCGGGGACATATCCTTTTCCTCAAGGATCGCCCGCACGCCTTCGACAAAGTCGTTGCTCTGGCACATCCGGCAGGCAATGCGGTATTCCATACGCATGACGTCCTCAAAACGCTGCATCTGCCGCCCTTCCCGCAGTTGCCGGTGCGTCACGGCCAGAGACAGAGGCGAACGGGTCGCCAGCACTTCGCCCTGATGCTGCGCCCAGTCGCTGTCCTCCAGCTTGAGCGCCAGGGCAATATCGGTCAGGGTC
>JBCEBX010000370.1:0-9552 GCA_039206455.1 Asticcacaulis sp. | reverse complement strand
CCATGTTCGGCGCGCTTAATCCATCATCGCTGGCCGACCGGCGCGGCGAATGTATCTACAGCGCCTGCCAGCATTACCGGACGTGCTTTGTCGAAAAATCGATCCGCAAGGCCAAATCCGCACGCATCATCATCGCCAACCACGCCCTTGTCATGGCGCAGGCCGCCTATGACCTGAGTTCCGGCGGCACCGGCGAAAAAAGCAGCGAAGGCGAAGCCGAAGCCCCCGGACTGTCACGTCTGGTCTTTGACGAAGGCCACCATGTCTTTGACGCCGCCGACGGGGCCTTTTCCAGCGAGTTGTCGGGCCTCGAAGCCTACGAACTGCGCCGCTGGATACGCGGCAACGAAGGGCGCGGACGGCGCACCCGTGGTCTGGAGCAACGCCTCGGCGACCTGCTGGTCACAAGGGAAACCGCACAGGGCCACCTCAAGGATCTGATGCGCGCGGCGGCGGTTCTGCCGCATGAAGGCTGGTCGCAACGCCTGACGACCCGCACCCGTTCCGGTGAGATGATGGAACCGGTCGGCCCCATCGAAGCCCTGCTCGCCGCCGTGCTGAAACAGATCGAGGTGCGCCAGCAGGAGGCCACCACCAAAAGTCGCTACCGGCCTGATGACCACAATGCCGAATGCGAGGCCCATCCCTGCCTGCCCGAAGTGGCCGAAGCCGCCGCCACCGCCGCCAAAGCCCTGCAAGGCATCGAAGCGCCGCTGCTGGCGCTGGTGCGTTCCATTGAGGACATACTGACCGGCGAAGAAGATATCGACCTCAGCGAACGGGCACGTCTGGATGGCGCTTTGCGGGGCCTTGAACGCCGCGCGCGCATCACCTTACCGGCATGGCGCAGCCTGTTGCAGCAACTGGCCTACGGCGAAGACGCCGACCCGGCCACGCCGTCACCGTTTGTCGACTGGTTTGCCACCATCGCCCACAATGGCAAGCTGGTGGACGCCGCCCTGCACCGCCACTTTGTGGACCCCAGCCTGCCGCTGGCCGACTATGTGCTGAAACCGGCGCACGGCGTACTGATGGCCTCGGCCACCCTGTCGGATGCCTCACAGCAGCCGGATATTTTCGCCCTCGCGCGGCAACGTACCGGTGCGGCCCATCTGGCGCTTGAGGCCAGCACCTTGCGCATTGCCTCTCCATTTGATTATGAGCAACAGGCGCGCCTGTTTGTCGTCACCGATGTGCCGCGCGATGATCCGCGTGCCGTCGCCTCGGCCATGAAGGCGCTTTTTCTCGCCTCCAAAGGCGGTGGTCTTGGGTTGTTCACCGCCATAAGACGTCTAAAAACCGTCTATGAGCATCTCTATAAACCCTTGGGTGAAAACGGTATTTCGCTCTATGCCCAGCACATTGATCCACTCGATGTCTCTGATCTCATCAGCGTGTTCCGCTCCGAGCATCATTCCTGCCTGCTCGGCACCGACGCGGTGCGCGACGGCATTGACGTGCCCGGTCAGGCCCTGCGCCTCATTGCCTTTGACCGCGTGCCCTGGCCGAGACCCGACGCCCTGCATAAGGCCCGCCGCGTGCATTTTGGTCAGAAGCTTTATGACGATGCACTGGTACGCGCGCGTCTGGCGCAGGCCTTTGGTCGCCTGATCCGCAAGAAAAATGACCGTGGCGTGTTTGTCATGCTCGATTCCGCTGCCCCTACCCGCCTGTTCGACAGCCTGCCCGAGGGCGTGGTACTGCAACGGGTAACGCTTACCGAGGCCATAGCCGGTATTGAGGCGTTTCTGTTGCCTTCGGTGACACAACAGGGATAAAACAAAACCATACCGCTCAATACGGGATTGAAACATGCCAGACACGGCCACACCAGACGCTGCCACGCCGGAAACCGAATCCAAAAAGAAGCCGTCACGCTGGGGCCTGTTCGGGCCACTCCTTCTGGCGCTGATTCTGTTCGGCCTGTGGAGCGGCTACTGGTTCTATACGGCCCGCCAGATTGAGTCGCGCATGAGCGAATACAGCGATGGTCTGGTGCGGGCAGGCTATCATATCGGCCACGACGGCCTTAAGGTGCGCGGCTATCCGTTCCGTATGTTCGTAAGCCTTGATCAGGCGCAGGTCATCTCCCCTTCAGGCAAGGGCTTTGCCGCCCCGCGCCTTGAGGCCGAAGCCTCGGCCTTTGTGCTGGATCGCTGGGTGATTGTCGCCACCGAGGGCCTGACCCTTTATCGCGGTCGCCTGAAGGACGGCACGGAACTGGGGACGGTCAACGTCACCGGCGACGCCCTGCGCGCCAGTGTCTCAGGCCTCAATGATCCGGTACATGATGTGCGCCTCGAAGGGTTAAATCCCCTCTTTACCGTCTCAAAGCCCGAACATCCGTTTTTCATCTCTCAGGCCCAGCGCTTTGAAGCCTATATGCGGCCGACCGAGAACACTGCCGACAGCGCCGATTTCCTGTGGCGCGTCACCGGGGCGCGTGGCGAACCGGCAAGTCTTTCCGGTCGCATCGGACAATCCAAACCCTTTAACCTGCATCTTGAAGGCGTCATTGACCGCTTCGGATCGCTTAAAGGTGCGGATTTCACCGAAAGCCTGAATAACTGGCGCGATAAGGGCGGCAGCCTGAAGCGCGTGCGTGCCTCGCTGATCATCGATCAGCTTGATCTGTTCGCCGAAAGTGAAGGCCTTGGGGTCGATGCCAACCGTGCCCTCAAAGGCCCGCTGGCGCTTGAAATCAAGGGGCAAGGTGATGCCGTTGGCTTCCTGATAGGCGCCGGTTTGATTGCCCCCGAATATGAGCCTCTGGCACGTCCGTTTATCGGGTCGCAACTGGTCATCAGTGACACACCGGTAAAACTTGGGTTTGATTTTCGCGACGGCGGCACTTATGTGGGCACACTCAAAGTATCCGATGCGCCCGTAGTACACTGAGAAGAGATTACCGCTTATGACCGCGCCCGTTGAAACCGCTGAAACACTGGATAGCCTGCGCCAGAAGATTGATGCGCTGGACCATCAGCTGCTGCAACTGACCGATCAGCGTTCATTGCTGGCCCACGCCATTGCCGCCGCCAAGGTGCGCGAAGCCGTGTCAACAGACGTGTCCCTTCTGCGTCCCGACCGCGAAGCCCTTTTGCTGCGTAAGCTTTTGAACGCACCGCGCAAGGCTGTGTCCGATGCAGCGGTTGTTGCCCTCTGGCGTGAACTGATTTCCGAGAGTCTGCGCATTCAGGGTGAAGATCGGGGCGGTCTTCACCTTAATTTTTGCGCGAAGGACACAACGGCCAATCTGATGGAATGGGCACGTGAACGGTTTGGTATTGCCCCGTCTCAGGGTGTCCTGCCCGAAGTCACTGATGTTATCGCCGCCGCCCGCCACCCGTCACATATCGGCATTTTGAGCCTTGAGGCCAAAACGGGCCCGTGGTGGGCGCGTCTTCTGGCCGAGCCTAAGGTGCGCATTATCTGCGCCCTGCCGGAAATGGATCAGAACCGCCCGCGTGCTGTGGCCATTGCCCCGATTGCACCTGAGCCGACTGGTAACGACATTAGTTTCTTTGTTACCGACAGTGCCAAATCCGAAACCGCCATCATCGACACCCTGAGCCATCAGGGACTGGCAGCGGACTGGCTGGTGAGTACCGGTGGCCTGAAGCTGTTTGCCCTGATCGGGTTTGTGCAGGAACATGACAGTCGCCTTAAGGACTTCACCGGCCTGTCGGGCATTATCGGCACCTCGCCCAAAATCGTCTGACCCTTTCTCCTCCCTATGCGCTCGGCATGGGGAGGTGTCGCGGCCATCAGGCCGTGACGGAGGGGTGTCTTTCTTCGTGTTACAAGCAAGAAACCCTCCCGTCACTTTGCTATTGCAAAGCGCCACCCTCCCGCACAGCAGGAGGGAGAAGAAAGGCACTTTGTCTCAGTGTACATTCTGAAACGTACAGTATAGACAATTCACCATTGTTTTTGCCGGAATCTGATATGACTTTCTCACGCCCCACACCCAAATCAGGCATACTTGATATCGCTGCCTATGTTGGCGGCAAATCCAAAATCGAAGGCGTGGCCGAACCGGTCAAGCTGTCGTCCAATGAAAATGCTTTTGGTTGCTCGGCCAAGGCTTTGGCGGCCTATGATGAGGCCCGCACCAAGCTGTTCCGCTATCCTGACGGCCATGCCAACCCCTTGCGTGACGCGGTCGCCGCCTATCATGACCTTGAGGCTAATCGTCTGGTGTTCGGTAATGGCTCGGACGAGGTGTTTGCGCTTCTCAACCAGACCTATCTTGAGGCAGGCGACAATATCGTCACCGGTGAGCATGGCTTCCTCGCCTATCGCATCAGTGCGCTAGCCTGTCAGGCCGATGTCAAGCTGGCCCCTGAACCGGCTCAGCGCGTGGAAATCGACCGCCTGCTCGCCGAGGTCGATGACAAGACCAAAATCGTCTATGTCTCTAATCCGGCCAACCCGACCGGCACATGGAACACCCCCGAAGAACTCAGCGAACTGCGCGAACGTCTGCCGTCGCATATCCTGCTGGTGGTCGATGAGGCCTATGCCGAATTTGTCGATGAACCGACCTGGGAAACCGCCTTCCCTCTGGCGCGCCACAGCGAAAATATTGTTGTCACCCGCACCTTCTCGAAAATTCATGGTCTAGCGGGTTTGCGTATCGGTTTTGGCTATGCGCCCCTAAGTGTCATTGAGGCCATTGAGCGCATCCGCCTGCCGTTCAATGCCAATCTGCCCGCGCAATATGCCGCCATTGCTGCCCTGTCGGATCAGGCCCATATCGACGCCTCCAAGGCGCAGGTCGTCAACTGGCGTCCGCGCTTCTATCAGGCCGTGCGCGCACTCGGTTACCGCATTGAAGTTTCTGCCGGTAACTTTGTCCTCATCCAGTTCAAAGACGAAGCGCAGGCCATTCGCGCCAATGAACACCTGATGACGAAGGGCTTTATCGTGCGTCATGTCGCCAATTACGGCCTGCCGCACTGCTTGCGCGTGACCGTGGGTAAGGACGCTGAAAACGAGGGCTTGCTCGCCGCGCTTGGCACCTTTGCTGGCTAATCTTTCAGGCTCTGTTATAGTCAGAACCGACAGACACAGGATCGCACATGGCTGATCAATCCGCCCCCGTCACCAAAGAACGCATCGTTTTTGGCCAAGGCTTCCTTAAGGATGCGTGGTTCTTTGCCGCCCTTTCCGGCGATCTTAAGACCGGTAAGCTGCAACGCTATGTCATCCTTGATGAGCCAGTGCTGCTGGGCCGCGACACAAACGGCAAGGTTTATGCGATGCGCGATATATGTCCGCACCGCGCTGCGCCCCTGTCGGCGGGTCAGATGATCCCTGACGCCAAAACCGGTGAGCCGGTGGTGCAATGCCCCTATCATGGCTGGACATTCAATACGTCGGGCACCTGCACTTCGGTGCCGTCCCTGACCTGTGATCAGCATATGGATACCGAACGCATCAGGGTGCGCAACTATGCTGTCCGCGAACAGCAGGGCATTGTCTGGATCTATATCACCGCCGACACCCGCCGCCCCGCTGAGCCCGATCACGAGCCGCCCGTACTGCCCGGTGTTGTCGGCGGTAAGCCGATCATCGTCGAAAGCATGGATTTTGAAAGCCATATCGACCACGCGGTCGTTGGCCTCATGGACCCTGCCCACGGCCCCTATGTGCATCAGCAATGGTGGTGGCGCTCCTCAAAGAAACAGCTTGAAAAAGCCAAGGCCTTTGAACCGCGTGAGCACGGCTTCAGCATGGTGCGCCATGCACCCTCGAAAAACTCACGCGCCTATAAGATTCTGGGCGGCGCACCGGCGACCGAGATTACCTTCCGCCTGCCCGGCGTGCGTTATGAGCATATCGAGATCGGTGAGCGTCAGATATTGGGCCTGACCTGCCTGACGCCGATTGACGCCAATACCACGCGCATCACCCAGATTTTCTGGTCGGATCACGGCATTTTCCGTTTCATCGCCCCCCTGTTCCGTCTGGGGGCCAAAGCCTTCCTCAAGCAGGATGGCGATATGGTCAACCTTCAGAACGAAGGCCTGAAATATGACCCGTCATTGCTGTGGATCGATGATGCCGACACACAGGCCAAGTGGTATCAGCAGCTGAAAAAAGAATGGCTGGCCCACCGCGCCGAACAGCGCCCGTTCAATAATCCGGTCAAACCCGCCGTCCTTAAATGGACAAGCTAGGCAGGGCAGCGCTCAAGCAGCGAAGCGGTAGCGCAGGCAAGGTCTGGACCCTGCACCCGTCAGACCCGAGGCAGACGGCTCTTTCCATTATCAGATAAAATCGCACAGATAGGCTACCAAAGGTGCATCCGCCGGTGGCATGGGGTAATCGCGCATATCCTTCGGCCGCACCCATTTCAGCGCCTTATGTTCGCGCGGCTGTACAAACCCTTCCCAACGCCGGATCAGGTACAGCGGCATCAGCAGATGAAAATCCTCATAGGTATGCGAGGCAAAAACAAACGGCGCCAGACAGGCGGTCTTTGTGGTGATCCCGAGTTCTTCCTCAAGCTCGCGGATAAGCGCCGCTTCGGGGGTTTCACCGGCTTCGACCTTGCCCCCCGGAAACTCCCACATCCCCGCCAGTTGCTTGCCCTCAGGGCGTTGCGCGATCAGCACCCGCCCGTCATTATCAATAAGGGCGGCCGCCACAACGAGTACAGTTTTCATGAGTATATTATTCCTCGAAGAAGTCAGAAATCGTCAGGCCTTGAGGCAAGCCGCAGAAGGCTAGCGACGGCTGTATATTTATACAGCCAAGTGACGCCGACGCCCGGATTGCCCAAGGATGGCGATTTATGAACGGTAATCGCCGTTGATGGAAATATACCCATGCGTCAGGTCGCAGGTATAGACATGAGCTATGCCGCGGCCAACACCAACATCAACGGTGATCTCAAGCTCATCATGCTTCATATAGGCGCTCATGGCGGCTTCGTCGTACCCCAGTGACACGGCCCCATGTTCGGCGGCCACCAGATCACCGAATTTAATCAGCAGGCGGTCACGATTGACCTCTTCCTCGGTCTTACCCACGGCCATGACGATACGGCCCCAGTTGGCGTCTTCACCCGCCAGAGCGGTCTTGACCAGCGGGCTTTCGGCAATCGACTTGGCGATCTTGCGCGCCGCCGCCGGAGAGGCCGCCCCTGTCACATTGACCTTGACGAACTTGGTCGCCCCTTCGCCATCACGGATAAGTTGGGTTGCCAGAGAATGCATAACCCGCTCAAGCTTGATGCGGAAATCCGCCAGACGCTTGTCCCCCGCGCGTGAAATTCTGGGCGCGCCCGCAGCCCCGGTGGCAAACAGGATGGCTGTGTCATTGGTTGAGGTATCGCCATCGACGGTCACGCTGTTGAACGTCGTGCGCGTATAAAGCCCGATCAGGCTTTGCAACACCGCAGGTGTCAGAGTCGCATCCGTCACCATAAAGGCCAGCATGGTCGCCATGTCCGGCGCAATCATGCCCGAGCCCTTGGCTATACCGGCGATTTTCACCTCTACCCCGTCAATGAGCGCCGTTTCATAAGCACCTTTAGGGAAGGTATCGGTGGTCATGATGGCCTGA
Source organism: Asticcacaulis sp. (assembly GCA_039206455.1). Classification (GTDB taxonomy): domain Bacteria; phylum Pseudomonadota; class Alphaproteobacteria; order Caulobacterales; family Caulobacteraceae; genus Asticcacaulis. The sequence continues at coordinate 1,977 of JBCEBX010000370.1, read as the reverse complement.
GCTGCCCTGTGCCAGGCATCAGCTTCAAAACCCGTTTCGATTTCCGGCAGCTTGGCGGCGATTTTGGCATCATCCAGAACCACGCCGATCACCCCGGTCGAAGCCAGCAGAATATCGCGCTGGCGGCAATCCAGCCGGCGCGACAAGGCTGCGGCAGATCGCCGCGCCGCGTCTGCGCCTAATTTGCCTGTGAAGGCATTAGCGCAACCGGCATTGACCATCAGGGCGCGGATGTCGCTGCCTTCATTGGCCTCAAGCTGCTTGCGGCACCAGTCCACCGGCGCAGACCCAATCGAGTGGCGCGTAAATACGCCCGCCGCCGTCGTGCCTTCGGCAAATTTCATGACCATCAGATCAGGCCGGGCGTGCTTATAGAAACCGGCCTGCGCAATTGCGATTTCAACGCCACCAACCGGTGGCATGGCGGGCAAGGGAACGGCCAGAGGCGACACGGCCAGACCCGGCTTTCCCGTTACCGGCTGCGGCGCAGGCTCAGCCTTGGGCGTGTCAGATGGCCCCAAACCGGCCAGACCGGCACCGGTCTGCACGGCCTTTTTCAGGGCATTGGTTAGCGGATCAAGCGCGCGTTCAAGACCACTTGCACCGGCCGTGTGATCGGTAGGTTTGCCAGAGGTGGTTTTGCTCATGCGCGACGCTCCGTAGAGGCTGTTTTAGAACCAGGGTGAACGGGGTCACTAAACACAAATAAGGGCCATGAAAAGGCCTTGTTACCGGTCGTGCCGTTTTTTATCGGGATACCGCTGCCGACACCGAAGACGACGACGCCGAAGATGCCCTGCTCTCCGAGCTTTCGGATGCCGAAGTGCTTTCACTCACAGGCGGCGCGTTGGCTGGTTCTTCTTCCACACCGCTGCCCAGACGTTTTCCGTCGATCAGCATTTCCCAGCGCGTCCCGTCACGCAAGGACACCAGCAATCCCCGCACCTGATCGAGTTTCAGCGCTGATAAAATGGCCGGACGTGCCTCCTCAAGCGTCAGTGGCACTTCGGGACGCCGGTCCTCAAGCTTGAAGACCGCCCAGCCACCGTCGATTTCGACCGGGCCAACCGCCTGTCCCACCTTAGCGGACAACAACGGCTTGCGGTACGAATCAGGAATAACGTCGGTGGCGAAATAGCCCATATCCCCGCCGTTAAACCGTGTGGCCTGATCAATAGAGCGCTCCATGGCCAGAGCCTCAAACACGCTGCCGCCCTCAATCTGCTTAAGGATGTTCTCCGCCTCAGGACGGGTTTTTACGAGAATCAGCCGCGCCCGCACCTCTTCGGAATTTTTCGCCAGCGCCAGTTGTTCGTTATAAAGCTGTGTGACCTTCTTTTCATCCACGGCCGCATCAAGGCTGCCCTCAAGCAGCATACGGCCCAGAATAGCTTCTTCGGCGTCCTTTATGCGTCTTTGGGCCTGATCACTGCGGTCAAGTCCGCGCTTACGCGCCTCCCGCGCCAGAAGCTTGCGGTCTATAACCTCCTCAAGGGTGCGGCGAAACAGAGGCGACGCCATATCCAGAGGCTCCCCCTCACCGATCAGCCCCTGCGCCACCGCTTCGTTGCGTACATCAGACGCCCAGACAATTTCATCATGGATTCGCGCCACCGCCGTGTCACCAAACTCCGGTGGCCGCTCGGCGACCTCAGGCTTATCGCAGGCCGCCAATACCAGACACATGGCCGTCATGACCATGAACGCTTTAAGCCCAACCGTTCCCCTGAATGCCCGCATAGGTTCCAAATACCGCCCTTACCGTCCCCGACCAACACATGTGTCAGCTATGGTTATATCCCCAGCCATACCTCTGGCAATGATTTACAGGCGGTTCAATTGACATACACCCCCTGCACGCTTAAGTCAGTCACCGCGCTTGAAAAGCGCAAACGTCTTCCTATTTGCCTATACAGACTTAAAGCCCGGATATTGATATATCGCTAAAGCATCATTTTTAAGACCTGAGGCGCAACG
>JBCEBX010000369.1:1560-9572 GCA_039206455.1 Asticcacaulis sp. | reverse complement strand
CCCCAGCACCAGAACCGCGTCACGCATCTTGATAGGTCACTTCTGCGATACGAAACCGCCCGCCATAGGTATACAAAAGCCCAAAAAATGAACTGCGCAATTCCATGCGCATGATAAACTCATCCTCTGACACCGCCTCTTCCCAGGCCATGCCGCGCCCGATCACAGGCTCGATAAACTTCGGCAAATTCAGCACCTGACCGAACACGCGCCACACATAGTTTTTATGGGTCATCTGCACGCGCTGACCGTCGAAAACATAGGCCGCTCGCCACCCGATGCCAAAATTCATATATTCGATGACCTCATGCGCCCCTGTCGGGATCATGCGCGAATGGAACACGATCTCACCCTGATCAAAGCGGAACTGACGATGGAATACAAAGGCCTGACTGTCCCATTCTGACTCAAACCTGACCGTGACCGGCACCTCCCGCCCCGCATAGGGCGTCAGCATACGCGCCCAGCGGATCACCGGCGACAGCACTTTCAGCCACCCCGCCATCTCAATATCCATCACGCCTTCGACCGTCACCCGATCATGTGAAAACGGACGATTGGCATAGTGCGCTTTAAGCACCGGCGGCAATGCCGCCCACTGTTCCGCAAATACGGCTTCAAATGTTGCCTGTGCCTTCATCGCCCATCAAAGCCCTTACCCCTAAAACCATACCTGTCTTAGGTCGGATTATGTCAGGCGACAATGCTCTATTGACTTCGCCCCCGTGCGCCCCATCTCTTTTTGCATACCCCCCTCAGGAGCTTGCCGATGATCACCCTGCACACATGGACCACGCCTAACGGTTTCAAAGCCTCCATCGCCCTCGAAGAGCTGGGCCTGCCCTACCGCGTCCGACCGGTAGATATCGGCAAGGACGAACAGTTCCATCCCGACTTCCTGAAAATTTCCCCGAACAACAAAATCCCCGCCATCGTCGATGAAGACAACGGCCTGAGCGTGTTTGAAACAGGCGCCATTCTGATCTATCTGGCCGAAAAAACCGGCAAGCTTTTGCCCGCCTCAGGCCCCGAACGCTACAAGGTGCTGGAATGGCTCAACTGGCAGATGGGCGGTCTTGGCCCCATGCTGGGTCAGCTGGGTCACTTCGCTGTCTTCGCCAAGGACAAAATCCCCTACGCTATTGATCGCTATTCCAATGAGGCCAAACGCCTCCTCAAGATACTCGATACCCAGCTCTCGAAAAATGACTACGTGGCCGGTAAGGACTACTCCATTGCCGACATTGCCATCTTCCCGTGGATCAATGGCCTGATTGTCACCTACAAGCAGCCGGAACTTCTGGCTGACTTCCCGCATCTTCTCAAATGGTTCAGTGAGATTGCCGCCCGCCCGGCTGTGCAAAAGGGCCTGACCATTGGCAAAGACGCCATTGGCTGACCTGTCCTTACGCCATCAAGTCCACATAACCGGCGTTTAAAAATGCCGCCGCCGCATCGGGCGCGATACTCAGCAATAACCCCCGCTGACCGGCATTTATGTAAATGATATCAAACAACTGCGCCGTCTCATCCATTGCGGTCGGCGCAGTCTTCCTCTGACCAAAAGGCGATATCCCCCCGACCTTGAAGCCGGTTGCCCGTTCGGCATCGGGCACCTTCATCATCTGCGCGGCCTTGCCCTTGAAATGCGCCGCCAGCTTCTTCATGCTGACCTCGCCATCGGAAGGCACCACCACACATACCCCCTTACCGTCAACCTCGGCCATCAAGGTCTTGAAGGTCTGTGACGGATCAACCCCTAAGGCTTCGGCGGCCTGCAATCCGACACGCGGCGCATCGGGATCATAGTCATAGGGATGAAGATCAAACCTGACACCCGCCTTGGTGAGCGCGGCCGTCGCCGCCGTTGTCTTTGACATAATCACACATATCAACCGTTTCAGTGGTTTCATATAACCGCTGCGGCGCACGCTTTGCAATGTTCTGGTTAACGGCCCGCATCTGTATCGTCCTGATACGGTCAGTGCCAAACCAGAGTAGATTACAATGTTTGAATTTGGACGCGAACTGCGGCGTATACTGGGACAGAATGTATTGGGCCTGAGCGCCCGCTCTGACCCGGACACCAGTCTGTACGAACTGATGAACCTTGAGATGCTTATTGCTCAGGGCCACAGCCTCGACACCGAGATCAGTCGTGTCTCCAGCAAAAACACCCTTGAGCATTGTCTTGAGTCAGCCCTGATCTGGCGCGAATATGCCCGCCGCACCGGCGACACCCTGGCCATCACCAAGGCCACGACCGCGGCTGAAAAAGCGGGCCAGAGCGCGATTAATGGCGTTGATGCCGCCCGTGCCGCCCGCATTCAGGCCGACATCTGCCTCTTAAGCTATGACCTGTTTGAAACCCCTGACCTGCTCGACAGCGCCGAAAGCCTGCTGGCTCAGGCCCGCGCGGCGGTTGACCCGCACCATAACCATAGCCTTGATGCCGCCTTCACCCTGACCGAAGCACGTCTTCTGGCCCGCATGGCCCTGCGCGAAGGCGTAGGCGGTGATCTTGAACCAGCGCTCGAAGCCATGGCCCAGATTGACCGTGCGGTAGAAAAATACGACCATCTGGTGCGTCAGTCCGGTGCCACCAAGGACAAGATCGAAGCCGCCAATGCCCGTATCGAGCGGTGCGACCTTCTGGCGCTGGTGGGCATTGACCGCAAGGACAGCCGCCTTCTGAAAGCCGTCATCAAAGAACTCAGCGCCCTGAAAATCCGCTTCGACCCTCAGTTTGAGCCCCTGACCACGGCCCGCCTGAGCCAGAGACTGGCGCTGGTACAGGCCCATATGGGTCAGATCGACGGCACCCCTGAAGCGGTCGCCGACGCCCTGTCGGTTCTGGGCCTGAAAGCCGATCTTCTGCCCTATGAACACAGCCCGATGGACTGGCTTGAGCACAAACAGACCATGGCTCTGGCCCTGCAGATACTGGCCGACCTCACCGCCGAAGAACGCCTGTCCGAACAGGCTCTGTCGCTTTATGATCTGGCCATGAGCAAGCCCTTGCAAAAGGGCCTGCGCGCGCGCGCCGAACTGATCAATAACCGCGTCGCCTGCCTGACGCGCCTCGCCGAGCTTAAGGGCGATCTTCTGGCGCTTGACGCCGCCGAAGATGCCTTCAAATCAGAACTTGTCACCACCAATCCGAACGAAGATCCGGTCGGCTGGGCCATCCTGCAAACCAATCTCGGACGGCTTTATGTGTCACGTTGCGACCTGACCGGCTTCATGCCGGGGCGCACCGAAATCGCCTACGCCCTTGAGGCGGCCCGCGATATTTTCGAGGAATTTGGCCTTAAAACCCTGCTCTGCCTGACCGACCGTAACCTGATGCGCATCCGTCAGGCCTGATCTCCCTCTCCACTTGTACGGCCCGGGGAGAGGGTCGGGGTGAGGGGTCTTTCAAACAAACCCTTAGAGACCGTTTCAAAAGGGTTGGAGGACGCCTTAGACTCTGGGACGAAAAGGTGTGGCTTCGAGAACCGAAGCGCAGCGTACAGAGGTAGTTACGCATCAAAAGCGCAGAAGATGCGCCTTTGCAGGCCAGAAAACGACCCTTTAGGAACAGTCTCTTAAGCCGCGTGACCTTCCACGCGCCGTAACCGCCAGAAGCGAATGGTACGCATCGCCGTTTCCTTCGGCAGCTCTTCATAAAGCCGGCCATATTCCGCTGCCTTGCCCATGGCGTTTTCCTCGGACGACAGCATGATCATGGCATAGGTGAGAAACAGCGCCTTCTCAAGACCCGCCGCCTTACAGGCAATCGCCAACGCATCGATCTCCCGCTTTTCCACCAGATGCCGCGCCGTCAGAAAATCAATATCCGCCAGTTGCGACAGAGCCACCAGAAAATAGGTCGGGTTCGGATCACGCATATATTTCGCCAGTAAAGACGGCGTCAGCTTCTCACTGCTGCGCAATATCTCGACCTCGGTCGAAATGCGCTCATAGTCTTCCGGAAAACTGCCGTGCGCGATCGCCACGCGGTTACGGCTTTTCGACAGAGCCAGTTCAATAACGCTCGGATCAAGCGCCGCATTTTCCTGCAGGATGCGCTCACGCAACCGCGCCTCGACGACAAAATACATGTCGTTCATCAGATCGACCGGCAAATCCTTACGTCCGACCACCGCCTCATGCAGGGCAGGGCTGTTCTGGGCGCGGGCCACAACGGCCTCATTGGTTTGGCGCGACAAACGCGCCCCATCATTGCGCAACAGCATATTGACCGTCTCGTCATCGCCACGCTCAACAATGACATAGGATACCGCTTCCGGCACATCCTCACGCTGTGACACCGCCTTGAGGTGCCCCTGCCCCTGCGTAGATACCACATGCAAAAGATCGGTTTCGGTCAGGGCTTTTGAGCCCTTCAGAATTGGCTCCGCGACTTCAATCTGATCAGACGCCAGTTTACGCAAAAGCCCCAGAGGCGCATGGCGCGTACTGGCAATCTTCTGCGCGATTTCGGCCCGCACCATGGCTTCCATCTCGCCCGAAAGGTGCGTCATTACCTCATCATAGAGTACCAGTTCTGGCCCCGACACATCTTCGGGATGCGCCATAAAGATGTCCGTCACCTCACGCAGCAATTCACGACGTTTGGCGCTCGATGGCTCTTTCGCCAGTTCAATCAACTGGTTGAGCGTCTGGCTCATTCTAATACCCCATTCTTTATCGGCATATCTGGCGGCTTTTTTGCCGTCCGTTTTTACTGACGCCTACTTTGTTTTTTTAGCCGGAATTGTCTTCCGCGCGCTTCCTGACGGCGCGTTAGTCTTTGGTCTCCACCCGTGACGGATCAATCTTAAGATCACCGCCCTGACTGTCCACCGGATCAGGCTGATAGCCATACGCCCGATGCAGCGAATAAAACCGCGGCGACTGGGTCGCCGGATCAGTCACCCGCATACCCGGCACGAACACTGACTCGTTTTCCGGCACGATCAGCGGCTCCGACAGCGCCGGAGCCGTCGCCGTAACGGCCTGAGTCTGATTTTGGGTTTGGGCCTGAGTCTGAGTTTGCGTTTCGGCCTTTGGCGCAGCCTGTCGGCCCGCATATTTACTGGTCGCCGGCAGCACAAACGCCCCCTCCTCCGTCCTTACCGCAACGGCTGGCGCAGGCACCTCCGCTACCACGGGCGCCACCACAGGCGCCACAGCAACAGGCGGCGTTTTAACCGGTGCCTCAACAGGCGGCGTAACGGGTTGGGCAATCGTCTTCGGGGCTACCGGCTCCAGCATGTGTACGGGCGGTGGCGGCATGACCTCTGCCGGACGCGGCACCTCGGCCCTGACAGGCGCGACCGGTACGACGACCGGTTTGGGGGCGGATTGGGGCACAGGTTGCACATAGGGACTGCCCACCTGCCCGTAAGGCGAGGGCGGTATATCAAAACCGGGCGTACCGGTTGCCGGATTGGGCAGAGCCTTCTCAAGTCGCGGTGCCGTCGCCTGAACACCGGCGCTTTTACCCGGCCAGCTGAGATAGGGCCGCGCCCCCTCTGCCGCCGCTGACAAGGCCCAAAGGCCTGCCACCGCGCACACACCGCCGGAGAAAATTGAACGCAAAATCATGCCGTCAGGCCCGTTTCCTGAGTTATCACTGCACCCACTCTACCAAAACGGCTTTAATAATGGCCTAATGCCCTTTTTACGGTCATCGCCTCGGCCATTGACCCCTGCGCACTATGCAATTAAATAATACAAATAAAATAGTCCGACATAATAAGGAAACGTCAATGCGCCCCCGGCCCTCCCCCACCCGCGTCAGCCTGTATGCCCTCACCGCCGCCCTGATCGGCCTTACGCCGCTTATAGCTCAGGCCCAATCACAAACTCAGGCCGCACCGGTCGCCGAATGGGAGCAACCCGAAGTCTTCGCGCAAAACCGCGAGCCGATGAAGGCCACCTTCTTCAATTTCGAGAGCCGCGAACGGGCGATTGCCGGAGATAAATCCGCCTCATCGCGCTTCCTGTCGCTTGATGGCACCTGGTCGTTTCACCATTCTCCGAACCCTCAGGCGCGTCCCGCCGATTTCTATAAGCCCGACTTCGATATTTCCGCCTTTAAGACCATTCAGGTGCCGGGCATGATGGAAGCGCAAGGCTACGGTCAGCCCTATTTCAACAATATCGACTATCCCTTCCCGATGAATGAGCCCTTCATCAAGCACGATATGAACGAGGTCGGTTCCTATCGCCGCGACTTCGACCTGCCCGAAAGCTGGGCCGGACAGGATGTCTTTCTGCACATAGGTGCCGCCGGTGCCGCCTATTATATCTATGTCAACGGTGAACGCGTCGGTTATTCCGAAGATTCCAAACTACCGTCCGAATTTAATCTGACGCCTTTCGTCAAGGCCGGTAAAAACGTCATTGCCATTGAGCTTTATCGCTTTGCCGACGGCTCCTATCTTGAAGATCAGGACTTCTGGCGCGTCTCGGGCATTGAACGCTCGGTCTACCTCTATGCCGAAGCGCCGACCCGTTTGCGTGACTATACGGTCGGTTCCGGCCTCGATAAAACCTATAGCCACGGTCAGTTTACCCTTGAGGCCGAACTGGCCGGCAAGACCGGATCGGGTCAGGTCACCGCCACCCTTTATGACGGCGACACCGCCGTCCTGACCACAAAGGCGCGCGGCACCACCGCCAAACCGGCGATGCTCAAAGGCCAGATCCCCAACGTCAAGACCTGGTCAGCCGAAACCCCTAACCTCTATCGTCTTGTGGTCGAACACCACGACCTTAAGGGCAATCTGATCTCCGCCACCTCTCAGAATATCGGCTTCCGTACCGTCGAAATCCGTAACGGCGAGGTACAGGTCAACGGCAAACGCGTCATGATCAAGGGCGTCAACCGCCACGAACATGATCCGCACACCTTCCGTGTTGTCTCCGAAGAAACAACGCGCAAGGATTTTGAGCTGATGAAACAGGCGGGCGTCAATGCGCTGCGCACCGCCCACTATCCCAACGATCCGTTTATCTATCAGCTGGCTGATGAATATGGCCTTTATGTCATGGACGAGGCCAATATCGAATCCCACGAATATATGCATAAGGCCGAGCCGTCTCAGCATCTGGGTTTCGTTCCCCACTGGCACGCCGCCCATGTTGATCGCGTTTCGCGCATGGTCGAACGCGACAAAAACCATCCCTCGATCATCTTCTGGTCACTGGGTAACGAAGCCGGTCTTGGCCCGGCATTCGAAGATGCCGCCAAATGGATTCGCCAGAACGACCCGACCCGCCTGATCAACTATCTCGGCCACGGCACCTTCACCGGCGACCACCGCCCCAATGCCTATGTCGATATCTACGCCCCCATGTATGACGACCAGGAAAAGATGGCCGATTACGCCCTTGATACGCGCTATACCCAGCCGATGATCCAGTGCGAATACGCCCATGCCATGGGCAACAGCCTCGGCAACTTCGCCGACTACTGGGAAACCATCCGCGCCCACAAGAAACTTCAGGGCGGCTTTGTCTGGGACTGGGTCGATCAGTCGATGCTCCTTAAGGACGATCAGGGCCGCGACTACTGGGCCTCAGGCATCCACTTCGGCCCCAATCCGCGCAAGGATATGTCGATTGTCGGCGACGGCATCCTTCAGGCCGACCGCACGCCCAATCCGCACTATTACGAACTGGCCAAGGTCTATGCCCCCGTCACCTTCTCAGGCGACGTGACATCCGGCCGCCTGACCGTCACCAACCTTAACGATTTCATCGGCCTCGACGGTTATGACTTTGAATGGCGTCTGCTGAAAAACGGTGAGATCATCAATCGCGGTGCCTTTAACGCTCAGGCGGCTGCGGGCCAGAGCACGGATGTGGCGCTCAACCTGCCCCCTCTGCCCGCCGACACTTCTGAGTACCTCCTGAATGTCTATGCCACCGCTAAGGCCGATACCATCAAGGGCGTGCCCACCGGTGCCACCGTCGGCTGGGAACAGTTTGCCCTGCGCGCCGCCACGACGGTACCCAAC
>JBCEBX010000369.1:595-1550 GCA_039206455.1 Asticcacaulis sp. | reverse complement strand
TTACCGCGTCGGCAGCCAATGCGCGCTTGACGGTCGATGCCACCCCCGGCCTGATGACCTACAGCGTCAATGGCCAGACCTTGCTGAAAAACGGCGCACCCAACTTCTGGCGTGGCCTGACCGACAATGACGAAGGCGCCGTCGTTCAGCGCACGCACGCCATCTGGAAAACCCACACCGAAAACCGCCTCTTGCGTGACCTTTCGGTGACCGGCGATCAGGTGACGGTGCACTACAGCTTCGGTGCCGGTGACGCGCACTGGAAAAACACCTATCGCCTGCTCGAAGACGGGGCCCTGCACGTCACCGCCAGCTTCATCCCGCTCAAGGATGACCTGCCCGATCCGTTACGCCTCGGCCTGCGCTTTGACAATGATCCGTCCCTCACTCAGGTCGAGTGGTACGGACGCGGCCCGTGGGAATCCTACTCGGATCGCAAATCCTCAGCCCTGGTCGGTCTCTATTCCGGCACGGTCGCAGAACAATATCACGACTATATCCGCCCTCAGGAAAGCGGCAACAAGACCGATGTGCGCTGGATCGCGCTGAATGACGCATCAGGCAAGGGCCTTAAGGTCACCGGTGACCAATTCCTGTCGGTCAATGCGCTCGCCTTCCCTTACGAAGACCTGTACCTGAAGCCAAAGGGAGAAGGCAAAAGCTCGGACATCCAGCCGCATGGTGACGGCTCATTGCTGATCGACATCGCCCAGACCGGCGTAGGCGGTGATACGGGCTGGAGCCTTGATGGCCGCGCCCATGTCAAATACCGCGTCAAACTCGAACCGGTGACCTACAGCTTCACCATCCGCCCGCAATAGGCCCTTCCCTCTTTCTGCCATTCAGCAGGAAGAGGGCTACCTTTTTCTTCTCCCTCCTGCTTTGCGGGAGGGTGTCATTTGGCGTCAGCCAAATGACGGGAGGGTCCCTATCTCTACCTAGAAAGGCTTAAAGC
>JBCEBX010000369.1:0-585 GCA_039206455.1 Asticcacaulis sp. | reverse complement strand
GCTTAAAGCCACTCGATAAACGACTTCACCGTCGTCACCGCCGCCGCGACATCAGCCGGCGCTTCGGTCAGGGTTTCCGTCAACCCATAAAGATCGGTGATGGCATCCGGCGCTTTCGGCTCAAAGCCCAGCGCTTCGGTGACAAAGGCCGGGAACTTGGCCGGATGGGCGGTCGACAGCACAATCTGCGGCGCATCCCCTTTGCGCTCAAGCGCCGCCGCCAGCGCCACCGCCGTGTGCGGGCAGATAACCTGACCATATTTCTCGTAGGCCAGCTTGATGGTCGCTTTCGTGGTTTCCTCGGACACCGTAGAGGCCGACACCTCACCCTTCAGGGCGTTTTGCAGTTCGGGGCTTAAGGTCACCGCACCGGTCTGACCAAAGGTGTCAAACATGGCTTTAGTCGTTTCAGCATTACGGCCCGAGGCTTCAAACACCAGACGCTCAAAATTCGACGGGGCCTGCACATCCATTGACACAGACGCCGTTTCCACAGCCTGACGACGGACCTAACGACCGGTATTGATCGCCTGATTAAGCGCATCATTGCGGTTCACGGCGGCATGGAGATGGCCGACATTGCCC
>JBCEBX010000368.1:0-9684 GCA_039206455.1 Asticcacaulis sp. | reverse complement strand
GAAAGCGAAGTGCCCGTCACCCCCCCTGCGGCGGCGATCAGTGAAAACGCGCAGGCCCTGATTGTCGCAGCCACTCAGGTCGCCCTGACGCAATGGCCGGAAACAACCCGCCCTATTGCCGAGGCGGAACTGAGCACACGGCTGGCGCAACTTTATTATGACCCATCACCGGATTGTCGCGATGTGTTTGAAACCATTGGCGCCGGAGACCTTAGCGGGGCCGCCGAAAAGCTGAAGGCGCAGGCCGGGCTTGTGGAGAACACCGTTCCGGCACGGGCCGCCGATTTGTGGCGCATCTACGGGGCGCTGCATATGGGACGTGAAGACGATCAGGCCATGTATGCCTATGAGCAGGTATCGCTGCTTGATCCGTCCGATGCCAATATTCACCTCTATCTGGTGCGCCGCTATGAAATGGCTGGTCAATCTGAGGCCCTGTTGCCGGTGATCGCACGGGCTTTGGCGGTGACGGACGATGCGGGCTTGCAAAATGATCTGCTCACCCGTCAGGCCGAACTGGCGCAGGCCGCTGAGGATTGGGGTACCACCGCCAGCGCCCTTGAGGGCTTAAGCGTCATTCGGGCGCGTGAGGCCGAGGCCGATCCTGACAATCTTCAGAAGCGTTCGGCCCATGCCATTGCCATGGCCAAACTGGCGCAGGTGCGTGAGCGTCTGGGGGATTTCCCCAAGGCCGGGCCGCTTTATGAACATGCCCATGAGGTGTTTGCCGAACTATCGGCCAAGGTGCCAGACCATGCGGGCCTTAGGGCCATGGCGGAAAATGCCCTGCGCGATGCCCAGCGTTTCAGGGCTTAAGATTTTCAGGGGCTTAATTTTGGGCCGTGCCCCTCACCCCGACCCTCTCCCCACAGGGAGAGGGAATCAGGAAATAGCGGTGATCTCAATCACGGTGTCCGATACCGTCACCTCGTCACCCGTTGCACGGCCCATGAGGACGCGTGCCAGTGGCGAGACATAGGAAAGGCTGCCTTTGGCGGGGTCGGCCTCGTCTTCGCCAACAATGCGGAAGCTTTGGCGGCGGCCATCCTCACGCAATATATCCACCCGACAGCCGAACACGACCCGATCCGGTGAGGCGACCGGTTCAATCTTTTGTGCCGACCCGAGACGCGCCGTATAATAGCGCAGATCACGCGTGGCACGCGCCATAGCCGTCCGGTCGTCACTCACTTCACCGGAAGCTTGCGCGGCGGTATAGGCGGCGCGGGTGTCGCCGCGATGGCGGCACACAGGGGAGGATGAAATGCAAAAAATTCCGTAAAAACGGACGAAATTTGCCCCTTAAGGGTGGAAATTATTTCCAAACCGGCTTTTATGAGGTGATTTTTACCCGAAAGCATGAGGGGGACTGCCTTGTCAGGTGTCATTGACGAACTCGATGCCCGTATTCTCGATCTGGTCCAGGACGACGCCAGCCTGTCGGTGGCGGAAATTGCCGAGAGGGTCAATCTGTCGCCGTCTCCGTGCTGGCGACGCATTAAACGCCTTGAGGAAGCGGGGATTATTACCCGTCGCGTGACCCTGCTTGATCCGGATATTCTCGGACTGGGGTTTGAGGTCTATGCCGCCGTCAAGCTGTCGCATCCGACACGCGCCAATCTTGAGGCGTTTGAGGCGAGACTGGTGGACTGGCCCGAAGTTGTGTCCTGCGCCACCGTCACGGGCCGCGAAGACTATATGCTCAGGATCGTGACGCGTGACATGCACGCCTATGATGATTTCATGCGCGATCAGCTTTTGGCATCGGATCTGGTGGCGGCCATCGAAAGCCGCATTGTCATCCGGCCCGTCAAGGCCACCTCGGCCCTGCCGCTGAAGCTGGTGGTGCCCACTATTGATAATTGATTTCGCCTCAGCCTTTCTGACGGCCCCATTGTATAATTGCCTGTAAGGTCATCGTTTTATGAAAAAGCCACTCGTCGCCGCCCTTTTCGCCACGCTGGGTTTAGGTCTGTCCGGTAACGCTTTGGCGCAGAAGACCCACACGGTGGCCGAAGGTTCTGACCTGTCGCAATTTCGGAGTCTGCGCGCTGAGGGTATGGCGGCGCTTGAGAAAAACGACCGTCAGAACGCCTTGCGGTTGTTTACCGAAGCCGGAAACATCCTGCCGGATTCGCCGTCTATTCTGCTGCTTAAGGCGCAGGCCGAGCTTGAGCTTAAGCGCCGCCCCAATGCCAAGGCCCTGCTGAGCGAATATATCCGGCGTGGCCTGACGCTTGATCTGGGGCGACATTCGGAATTTATCCCGATCTGGGATGAAACCCTTGAGGCGAAGCTGGCGGAAAATCGCAGCGCGAAGGGAGCCGTCACTGTCCTGCACACCCTGCCCGATCTCAATCTGATCGAAGCCCTGACCGTGACCGATGAGGGCGTGATCATTGTGTCGGCCATTCACACCGGCACCATCAGCCGTGTAACGGATGCGGGCTTAGAGAAAATTGTCGCTTTCCGGCCCGGCGTAGCGGCGCAAGGGGTAACCTGGCGCAACGGGCAGCTTTGGGCAACCACCGCCGCCACGCGTCAGACCAAAGGCTTTGACGGGCCGGGCAAGATTACCTCAAAGATCATTCGTATTGATCCGGCAAACGGCACGATCGCCGAGACTTTCAATACCGACATCAAGCGTCGCCTGTCGGATATTCATGCCGGTGACGAAGACCTCTATGTGGCTGATTTTGATACCGGCGAAGTGTTGCGGCTCAATGGCTATAAGGGCACGCCTGAGGTTTTGATCCCCGAAGGCTATCTGGAGGCCCCGCAAGGGCTGGTCGAAAGTGCGGACGGGCGCTACCTGATGGTCGCCGATCACAGTTCGGGTCTGTATCGCGTTGACCTGCACGAAGGGAGTTTGATCCGCCTGATGGCACCGGATAATGGGGTGCTGATGGGGATGGACAGCCTCCTGCTCTATGGCAACGACATTATCGCCGTTCAGAATGGCCTTAAGCCGGAGCGCATTCTGCGTCTCAGGATGCAGCCTGACTGGGGCGGCATTGACAGCGCCGAAGTCATCCTGCGCGGCGGGCCGGATGTGCAGGAGCCTTCGGGCGCGCAGATTGTAGGCAATCGCCTGATCTTTGTCGCACGCAGCCAGTGGTCGGAATTTAACGCACAGGGTCTGTCGGATAATGACACGCCGAAACCGGCCCTGATTGGTGAAATCACCCTGACGCCTTAGAGACTTAAAGCGGATTTCACGCCCCATATGCTGCGCATTGACTCTTGAAACGGGATATGCAAAGTTTACTTTGCATATTGCAAAACAAACTGGGCAATTATCTACCTCTGGGAGACTGAAATGACACCGCGCCCTCAACCCCGCCCACGCCTTTATCTGCTCTTTCTGGCCTTTTGTATTATTCCCGGCCTCTCGGTCATCGCCGCCATTCCGTGGCTGAAGACACAGCCGGACAATCTGGTGTTTCTGCTGACCGGAATTGCGGCGGCGATCACTATTCTGGCCAGTCTGGTACTTGCCATTCTTCATGATCGCTCAATGGGAGAATGGGAGCGAAGCAATTCACGTTTTTCCGTCTTCTGGGGTGATGCGATCGGCACATCTCTGGTGGCTTTGCTGCTTGCGGTACCTGTATTCCGCGATTGGGTCGTGTCCATAGTCGCCGCTTTCTCCGGGACAGCCAACATAGATGCGCAATCTGTCATCCTCGCTTTCGTGGGCGGCTTTATCACGGTTGTCATGGCGCGCGTCCTGTGTATGGCGGTCATCAGTATGGGCTGGACGGCCTGGAAGTCACGTCCGGCCCGTGAAGCATGAAGAACCGTATCCGCGTCCTTCGTGCCGAGCGCCGCTGGAGTCAGGCCGATCTGGCGGCCCGTGTCGGCGTATCCCGTAACTCGATCATCTCAATCGAAAACGGGCATTTCGATCCATCGCTTACACTGGCTTTCGATATTGCCGCAGCATTCGAAATGAAAATCGAGGATATTTTCGAACGTGAGCCTTAGCTTAGGGCAAACCCTTGTCCCGATCTCCGCCCGCTTCGCAAAATTGTGAACGCGGCCCGGAGATCGGTACTTGCCATTCTACAATTGCGAGTTATTCTCATTATCGGAATCGCATAATGAGGTCACAATCATGATTTTACTAACACTTGGGGCGCAGAACATGGCGCAGCTAATGACCCCCAGACCTGACCCTGCCCGCCCTCAGTCAAACGGCGTGGTTGCGTTTGTAAAACCGGCCGCGCCCCGCAATGGCACAGTCAAGGTGGGCTGATCTGCCCCCATCACCTGCGCGTTAACCTTCTGACACTTAAAAGTGCCAATATTACCGCCTTTTCAACTCTGTTTATGGTTAACAAAAGTCTTTACGCAAATTAACCTTTGTGCCACCACTGGCATTCTTCGTGCGTATAAACACGCAGAAGGTTCAGGTCTGTGCCGTTTAAGGACAATAGTCCATTGACGCAGACCGGACGCCAGACAGGGAATGATGGTTTAAGATGCGTGCGGTTTTCAAAGCGACGACTATAGTTTTGGGTGTTCTGGGCGCGTTGTGCGCGCCGCTGGCTCAGGCCGCGCACCTTTCGTTTGACCGCGTCACCGCCCCTGCTGCGCCGACGGATACCCGCCTCAGTGCCGACCTGAATGGTGACGGCCTTAAGGACGAGGTCTGGTTCAGCCATAATGGGCAGGATCGTCTTAATCTGCATGTGCGCTTTGCCGGTGCTGATTTTGGCGAGGATCAGATCGTCACCGGTCTTGATGCCGCGCAGGCGCATCAGCTTCAGAGCACCCCTGCGGGGACTTTCCGGCTTGATTGCGGTGATTTCGCCAGCGCCTGCGATCAGGAAATTGTCCGCACCGATCATGACGGACTTATCCTCAGCCTTGATGAAGGCCTGACCATCCTCATTCACTGGAACGGTGAGGCGTTCGAGCAGGATTTCGTGGCCAGCAACGAGGTGCGTTTGCGGCGCGCCATGGCCGTCCGGTTTGCGCTTAATCTCTGATTAACCGAAAACCTTAGGCAATCGTAAGTTTCTTGACATTAGACCCTTTCGGCAAGGGGTGGCTTACGCGGGGTAAGCTTTAAAAAAACATGTCGGAAACAAATGGGACGATCAGCAGATTATTCTAATGAGAAATGCGCCATTGCCGGTGCGTTGGATCTGGTTGGGGAACCCTGGACATTACTGATTATCCGCGATGCCTTTCGCGGGTTCAGCCGTTTTGAGCAATGGCAGAAAAATACCGGTATTGCGCGCAATGTGCTGGCGGCGCGGCTGAAGCGGCTGGTGGCCATGGGTATCTTACAGGCCCGCCCCTATCATCAGAAACCGCTGCGGCATGAATATGTGCTGACCGATCGCGGGCGCAGCCTCAAGGGCGTGTTACTGGCGCTCTATGGCAGGGGGCAGGAGCATGTCTATAAGGACCGGCAGCCCGTGCTGACCTTCCGCCACCGTCAGACCGAAGAAACCCTCAGGCCGCGCATCTATGATGAGGGCACAGGGGCGCGCATTTTCCTTCAGGACATTGTGTTTGACTATAATCCCGAAGCGCCCAGTCTGGCGGAAATCTACGCCGAAACCGGTGAGTCCGACAACAGGGGCTGAGTACGCTCAATAAAGCCGCCGCCCAGTACGCGGTCTTCGTCTTCGGCGTCATAGAGCACGCAGGCCTGACCGGGGGCGACGCCTTCTTCGCCACCGGCAAACACGATTTTCAGGGCGCCGGAGTCAATGGCCAGATGCGCCGGAATAGGCGGACGGGTCGAGCGGACACGGGCCCGCACGGCTAAGGATTTCGCGGCAGCGGCCTCAAGGCTTTCTTCGTCGCCCAGCCAGTTGGTTTCCTTGAGGATCAGAGCCTTGGTCAACAGCGCCTCACGTGGGCCAACGATGACACGGCGCGTCTCGGCCTCAAGGCGGATAACAAACAGAGGCTCACCGACCGCGATATTCAGGCCGCGCCGCTGGCCAATCGTATAGCCGATAATGCCGTCGTGCTGGCCTAAGATCCGCCCGTCTATATGGACAATGTCGCCGGTTTCACGCCCATGAGGCCGCAGACGGTCGATCAGGTTGGTATATTTGCCTTCGGGAACGAAGCAGATGTCCTGGCTGTCGGGCTTATGGGCGATGTTCAGCCCCAGTTGGCGGGCAATGTCGCGCACCTGCGGCTTGGGGATTTGCGCCAGCGGAAAGCGCAGGAAATCAAGCTGCTCAGACGTGGTGGCAAACAGGAAATAGGACTGGTCGCGGCTCTTGTCGATGGCGCGGCGCATCTCAACGCGGTTGCCGGTGTCGGCACGTTCGACATAATGGCCGGTGGCCATGGCCTCGGCCCCCAGATCGCGGGCGACATCGAGCAGATCACGGAATTTCACCGTCTGATTACAGCGGATGCACGGCACAGGGGTTTCACCGCGCAGGTAGGAATCGGCAAATTCTTCGATGACCGAGTCCTTGAAGCGGCTTTCGTAATCAAGCACGTAATGGGCGATGCCGATCTTTTCCGCCGCCACGCGGGCGTCGTGAATGTCCTGACCGGCACAGCAGGCACCGGTTTTCTTCAGGGCCTGACCGTGGTCGTAAAGCTGAAGCGTGACCCCGATGACTTCGTAGCCGGCGACATGCAGAAGAGCAGCGACAACGCTTGAATCCACCCCGCCGGACATGGCGGCCACGATGCGCGATCCCACCGGCAGGCCGACGCTTTGGCGCGTGGCCGCAATCGCAGACGTCAGGTCGGCAGATTCGAGCGCAGGAATGGGACAGGCGATGGTCATAAGCGCCTAAATAGGCGCTTTATCGTCAAATGAGTAGGGGGTGGGGGAAAAATACCCTTCCGACGTTTCCTGTGACAGGTAAGTGACCCTCCCGTCACTTTGCTTACGCAAAGCGACACCCTCCCGCAAAGCAGGAGGGAGGGAGATCATATCACGGTATTCAAGAAGAGACAGGTTTTCGAGCCGCATCCTTATCAGGGCGGCGGATGAGCCAGGCTACCGTTCCGGCAATAAGCCCGCAGACAGCCTGAAGCAGGATCGGCCCTCCTGTCAATGCGCCCAACAAGCCGCCCATTATACAGGCAGGCAGACTATGCCAGATAAGCGCGGTAATGCCGCGTTTTTGCATTTGCCATTGTATCGGCAAGCCAATCAGACAGAGAGCGAGAAAGAACCCAATCCCCGCAAAAATACCCCACCAAAGAGTCATACCCCATGTGCTGCGATAAATTTGCAGACTGGGTTGGCGGACATAGTTTGTGACCAGATCATAGAGAAACAAAAAGGCCGTTGCGACGATGGCCCCTACAAGACAGGCCACGATTGACTTTGCGAGTTTTGTAATCTGATGTCTCGTCATATGCCCCGCGTAATGTATCCCTTTGGGGAGAAGCGCGCGCAAGTTCCCTCCGCTTAGAGCCCCCTCACCCTAACCCTCTCCCCGCAAGAGAGAGGGGAATAAGCTTTACGACGCCACACGGCGTTTACCATCCATCAGCATCGACATCAGCGCACCCAGAACCGCGGGCAGTTCGTGGCGGTGGACGACGCGATCGACCATGCCCTTTTCCACCAGATATTCCGCGCGCTGGAAGCCTTCGGGCAGCTTTTCACGGATGGTGGTTTCGATAACCCGTGGGCCAGCGAAACAGATCAGGGCATTGGGTTCGGCCAGATGGATATCCCCCAGCATGGCATAGGAGGCCGAAACCCCGCCCGTGGTCGGGTCAGCCAGCACCACAATATAGGGCAGTTGCGCGGCCTTCAGTTCCTGAATGGCCAGCGTCGTACGCGCCAGCTGCATCAGGGACAGGGTGCCTTCCTGCATACGCGCCCCGCCCGAAGCGGTAACCGCCACCAGCGGGCAGTTGCGTTCAACGGCATAGCGAGCCGCCGCAATAAAGGCTTCACCGGCGGCCATGCCGAGCGATCCCCCCATAAAGGTAAAGTCCTGCACCAGCACCACGCACGGCACGTCCTGCACCTTGCCATAGCCGATCTGCATGGTGTCTTTGGCGCCCGTCGAGGCACGCGCGGCTTTCAGGCGCTCGGCATAGGGCTTGCCGTCAGAAAAGTGCAACGGGTCTTCGGGGACATCGGGCGTATCGAGGGCTTCGTATTCGCCGTCATCGAACGTATAGCTGAGGCGGGTCCGGGCATTGATACGCATATGCCGACCGGTCGGCGTCACCCATTGGGCGGCCTCAAGGTCGGGACGGTAGATCATCTCACCGGTGTCGGGGTCCTTGACCCACAGGTTTTCCGGCGTCTCACGCTTGGGCGACACCAGTTTGGACACACCGGGGGCAATCTTGGCGAGCCAGCCACCGCCTTCACGGCGTTCAGGAGTATTACGGGGGTTTGGCAATGGGCGTCTGCTTTTTTCCAGTTTATCGGCAATGGCCATATGTCTAGTCACTCCGTCGGCGGGCTTTTACACACGCGCCTGATGTACAGCCTGAGCCAAAACGCGTGCGGTTTCCAGCACTTTCGTCACGGCCTGAGCGTTTTCAGGTAAAGATTTCTTGATTTCATCCACAAGGGCGGAGCCAACCACGGCGGCATCGGCAATGCGGGCGACCTCAGCGGCGCGTTCCGGCGTGCGGATACCGAAGCCCACCACGACCGGCAGACCGGAGGCCGCCTTGACCTTGGCCACTTCGCCCGCAATGCCACCGGCATCGACTTCCTTGACGCCGGTGACACCGGCAACAGACACGTAATAGATGAAGCCCTTGGTGCGTTTCACGAGGGTTTGCAAACGCGCTGCGTCGGTTGTGGGCGTCGCCAGACGGATAAGCGCCACATCGGCGGCATCGAGCGCATCGGTCAGGCCATCAGCTTCTTCGGGCGGGCAATCGACCACAATCAGGCCATCAATACCGGCCTCGGCACAGGCATTGGCAAAGCCTTCGTAGCCCATGTTCTCAACCGGGTTCATATAACCCATCAGGATCAGCGGCGTGTCCTGATCGGTTTCACGGAAACGCCGCGCCAGTTCGAACACCTGAGCGATCTTCGTTCCGGCCTTAAGCGAGCGCTCGGCGGCCAGCTGAATGGTCGGGCCTTCGGCCATGGGATCGGAGAAGGGAAAGCCCAACTCGATGATATCGACACCGGCAGCGGGCAGGCCTTTGAGTATCTCGAATGAGGTTTCCACATCCGGATCACCGGCCATGATATAGGAGACAAATGCCGCCTTGTTTTCCGCCTTGAGTTTGGCGAAGCGGGCATCAATACGGGCGACGCTCATGCTCAGAGGCCTCCCATTTGCTGACCCAGCGCATTGGCGACGGTGAAGATGTCCTTATCACCACGTCCTGACAGATTAAGCACCACTATACCGCCCTTACCCACTTCCTTAGCCAGATCGCCGACACGGGCGATGGCATGGGATGATTCGAGTGCCGGAATAATGCCCTCAAGCTTCGAGGTCAACTGGAAGGCTTCGAGGGCCTCTTTGTCCGTGGCCGTCACATAACGCGCGCGGCCCGTGTCAAACAGGTGCGCATGTTCCGGCCCGATGCCCGGATAATCAAGACCGGCGGAGATGGAGTGGCCTTCAAGGATTTGGCCGTCGTCGTCCTGCAAGAGATAGGTGCGGTTGCCATGCAGAACGCCCGGACGCCCGCCATTGAGCGACGCCGCGGGGCCGTTATAGACTTCAAGGCCGTGACCGGCGGCTTCGA
>JBCEBX010000367.1:0-9785 GCA_039206455.1 Asticcacaulis sp. | reverse complement strand
TTTCATGCGTGGCGTATTTGCGTGTCTCAAGCGCTTTTTCCAGAGCGTCGGAAAAATAGCCTGTGGCGGCCTTTGACCATTCGGCACGCGGTTCGGTTATGCCTGAAGCGGTCAGAATCCCGAGACTGACTTCGGGGGTAACGATGAGGATCGTCGTGCCCTCAGCCGGTTTTTCAATAGATACGTGTGTGACGGGCGTGGCGGCCTGTGCGGGCGACATTGTGCCCAGACCGAGCCCTGCCGCCAGCGTGATCGCTGTCAGAAATTGTTTCATTGAGTTGTCCCCCATACGCCTGATTTTTCGGGACGTTATTTTTAAAACGAAGTTCTTTCAAGTGAAATAATGCAGTGTTGTGAAAATAAATTATGTCAATATAAACAATAATCTAATTGGATTGAGCCTGTTTTGTAGGTGCAATGGCGATGGTGGGTGCGCACGGTGTGGGGGGAATAGGGTTTTTGCGAAATAATGCGCAAATTTTGCGGGTGAGTGCAAAAAGGTGTCGCGCAAGGGGATAAGGGCTTTTTGATCGGATTTTTTTACAGCGGAGACGCATCTTATGCCCGCTGGCAAGATATGTTTTAGAATGGGGTGGTTCAGAACCTTAGGCGTCAAGGCGGGCTTGCTTTTCTGTTTCGACAGCAAAGTAAGTAAGATACCCCACCACCCCGATCCTGACGGATCGCGGCCCCCCTCCCCAATGAATTGGGGAGGTATGAATTGTCAGGACTGCCCAGCGCCCGACCGGGCGTCGGCGATCGTTCGCCGCCCTCGCGGAGCGGTGAGTGAACAGCGCGTCTCACTTGAGACGTGCCACGAACATAAGCGTGAGCGGTGAAAAATGGTGGACCCGACAGGGATTGAACCTGTGACCCTTCGCGTGTGAAGCGAATGCTCTCCCGCTGAGCTACGAGTCCGAACCAATTGCGAGGTGGCGGGTATTAGCGTTTCAAAATCAGGCTGACAAGGCCTTATTGGGCAAGATTGGCCAAGACCGTGGGTAATTCATTGAAGTGATGAATAAGGGCGTCGGGGTCAAGGTCGGCGACGGGGGCCTCGTTATAGCCGAAGCTGACCAGAACCGAGGGGACTCCGGCATTGCGGGCGGTTCTGAAGTCGGTTTCGGAATCGCCGATCAGGATCGATTGCGACAGGGCCAAGCCGAAGTGATCTGTGCAGGCCTTAAGGTGGGCCGGATCCGGTTTTTTCAGTGCCACGCTGTCGGCCCCGACGACCACGCCAAAGCGGTCAATCATGTTCAGGCGGGTGAGCAGCAGCACCGACAGGTCGTAGGGCTTGTTGGTGCAGACCGCGAGCTTCGCGCCTGCGGACAGCAGACGATCAAGCGTGTCGTAAACGCCGTCAAACGGATGGCTTTCGTGGTCGATGCGTTCGGCATAACGGCTCAGGAAAACCGGCAGCAGGGCGTCTTCGGCTTCGGGGCCGATATTCAGTTCGGCGGCTTTGAAACCGCGCTCGATCAGGGAGCGTGCGCCACGTCCGACAAAGCGACGGGCGGCTTCGACCGGAAAGGGCGGCGCGCCGTGATCCGCCAGCAGGTCGTTGAGCGTGCCGATAATATCAGGCGCGGTGTCGACAAGGGTGCCGTCGAGGTCAAAGGCCAGACAATAGCCGCTGAGGTCGGGTAGGGGGCTTGCGTTCATGTAATCCTGCCATAAAACTTGAGACAAACGGCAATTAGGCGTCGAATTGTCCTGTGCTTTGGGCTAAATCCAGACGCACTGCAACAGGTGAATCACAAATATGAGCCAGACATCCAGACGCGCCGCCGTTATCCTCGCTGCCGGACAAGGGACGCGCATGAAGTCGCCGGTGCCCAAAGTGCTGCATACGGTCGGTGGCCGGACCCTGCTTGATCTGGCGATTGATGCCGCCGAGGGGTTGGGGTGTGAGCGTGTGGTTGTCGTGGTCGGGGCGCATTCGTCTGAGGTCGGGATTGCGGCGCGCAAGCGACTGGGCGAAGCCTCTGTGGTGGTGCAGGACCCGCCGTCAGGCACGGGCCATGCGGTGCTGGCAGCGCGTGAGGCTCTGGCGGATTTTGACGGTCAGGTGATTGTATCCTACGCCGATTGCCCGCTGATTACCTCAGGCGTGCTTAGGGGCGTGTTTGATCTGGCGGAGCGGTCTGATCTGGCGGTTTTAGGGTTTGAAGCGGCAGATGCCGGAGCCTATGGGCGACTGATCATCACCGGTGAAGATGACCTTGAGGCCATTGTCGAGGCCAAGGAAGCCACGAAAGATCAGCTTCTGATTACGGTTTGTAATTCCGGTGTTCTGGCGGCGGATCGGGCGGTGCTGTTCTCGCTTTTGGCTGAGGTCAGGAATGACAATGCCAAGGGCGAATATTATTTAACGGATGTGGTCGGTCTGGCGCGGGCGCGTGGGCTTAAACCCAAGGTGGCCTTTGCCCCTGAGGCCGATGTGACGGGCATTAATTCGCAGGGTGAACGCGCCTTTGCCGAACAGATATGGCAGCAACGCCGCCGTGCCGAACTGATGCGTGACGGGGTGACGATGATCGCGCCGGAGACGGTATTTCTGGCGTGGGATACGGTGATCGAAGCGGGTGCAGTGATTGAACCGAATGTGGTGTTTGGCGCGGGCGTTGTGGTTGAAGGCGGGGCGGTTATTCGCGCCTTTTCGCATATTGAGGGCGCGCGGGTGGCTTCGGGGGCGCTGATTGGGCCTTATGCGCGGTTGCGCCCCGGTGCCGATATTGGCCGCGACGTACATATCGGCAATTTCGTCGAGGTGAAAAACACCAGAATCGGCGAAGGGGCCAAGGCCAACCATCTGGCCTATCTGGGGGACGGGGAGATCGGCGCGCGGGCCAATATCGGGGCCGGTACGATTTTCTGTAACTATGATGGCTATATCAAGCATAGGACCACCATCGGCGAGGGGGCCTTTATCGGTTCCAATACCGCGCTGGTGGCACCGGTTAGTGTGGGGGCCGGGGCTATTACCGGCTCCGGATCGGTGATAACCGATGATGTCGCCCCTGATGCGCTGGCGTTTGAGCGCTCGCGTCAGAGTGAAAAAGCCGGTTGGGCAAAGACTTTCCGTGAACGCAAGGCCGCTGAAAAGGCCGCGCTTAAAAAACAGGATCGATAAGCATGAGCGCAGATATTCAGAAACAGACGGCGGGACTGGCGGCCATTGATCATATCCGGGACGGCATGAAGGTCGGTCTGGGGACCGGTTCGACGGCGGCCTGGTTCGTCAAGGCGGTGGCTGATGAAGTGCAGGCGGGGATGACGCTGACGCTGGTGTCGACCTCGGTGCAGACGGCGCAACTGGCGAAGTCTCTGGGGCTTGAGATCAAGGACATCAATGATGTCGGGCGGCTGGATGTCTGTGTGGATGGGGCCGATGAGATCGGGCCGGGCCTGTCGCTTATTAAGGGCGGCGGCGGGGCGTTGCTCAGGGAAAAGCTGATCTGGGAAATGGCGGATCGCTGTATCGTCATTGCCGATGCCGCCAAGCATGTGCCGGTGCTGGGGGCGTTTGCCCTGCCGATCGAGGTTGAACCCTTTGCATACAAAGGGACGATCAATCGGGTGACCGATGTGCTGAGCGAATTCGACATCACTAAAATGCCGGTCCTGCGCAAAAAAAGCGGTGAGCCGTTTGTCACCGATGGCGGAAATCTTATCTTCGATATTGCCTGCGGGGAAATTCATGATCCGTCGGGACTGGCCAATGCCCTTAAGGCGACCACCGGTGTGGTGGATCACGGCCTGTTCCTTGATCTGGCGGATATTGCTCTGATCGGCACCGATGATGGCGTCAGCGTTCTTAACCCTTAAGTGAATGTCCATGTCCGAATTTGACTATGATCTGTTTGTGCTGGGGGCGGGTTCCGGCGGGGTGCGTGCGGCGCGTCTGACGGCGCAGTTGGGCCTTAAGGTCGGGGTGGCCGAAGAAGACCGTGCCGGTGGTACCTGCGTGCTGCGCGGCTGTGTGCCCAAGAAATTCATGGTCTATGCGTCGGACGTGCCGGAACAGGTGGCCTATGCCCGCGGCTTTGGCTGGGGGGCACAGTGCGGGACGTTCGACTGGCCGAAGTTTCGTGATGCCAATCAGGCCGAGGTCAACCGGCTGGCGGGGATATATGCGGCCAATCTGGTTAAGGCGGGTGCGGATCTTCTGCTCGGGCGGGCCTGTCTCAAGGGGCCGCATACGGTATCGATTGCGCCGTCAAACGGTGATGCCGCCTATGAGGTGACGGCCAGACATATACTGATTGCGGTCGGAGGTAAGCCGTTCATTCCTGAGGTGACGGGGCGGGAACTGGCGATCACCTCGGATGATATGTTCCTGCTGGATCATCTGCCGAAGTCGATGGTCATTGTCGGTGGCGGTTATATTGCCGTGGAATTTGCCGGTGTGATGAATGGGCTGGGGGTTGAGACGCACCTGCTTTATCGCGGCGAACATATATTGCGCCCGTTTGACCATGAGGTGCGTGAGCACGTTACGCAGGAAATGGCCAAAAAAGGCATAAAGATCATGACCCACGCCGAGCCTTCGGCGCTGGAAAAGGTCGATGGCGGCATAAAGGTTACCCTGACGGATGGTTCGGAGCTGGTCGTCGAGACGGTGCTCTATGCCACGGGGCGGACGCCGAATACGGCGGGCCTGGGGCTTGAGAAGGTCGGGGTTGAGTTGAACTGGGACGGGGCGGTGCGTGTCGATGACTGCTCCAAGACCTCGGTGGATCATATCTATGCCGTGGGCGATGTCACCAATCGCGTTAACCTGACGCCGGTGGCGATCCGCGAAGGGGTGGCCTTTGTTGAGACGGTGTTTAAAAATAATCCGACCGCCTATGACCATGCGCTGATTGCTACGGCGGTTTTCTCACGCCCCGAAGTCGGTACGGTGGGGCTGAGCGAAGCCGAAGCGGTGGCGCAGGGCATTCGCGTGGATATCTATACCGCCCGTTTTCGCCCGATGAAGACTGTCTTTGTCGGGGGCGAAAGCCGCACCTTCATGAAGCTGATTGTCGATCATAAGTCCGATGTCGTTTTAGGCGTGCATATGGTGGGGCCGGATAGCGCCGAAATCATCCAGATGGCAGGCATTGCGGTTAAGGCCGGACTGACCAAGGCGCAGTGGGATGCCACCTGCGCCGTGCATCCGACGGCGGCAGAGGAATTTGTTACCTTGCGCGACAAGCGCACGGCTTAGAGACTGCTTGAAAAGGATCGTTCTCTGGCCTGCAAAGACGTATCTTCTGCGCATTCCGTTGCTCACGTACTTTAGTACGCTGCGCTACGGTTCTCGAAGACACGCCTTTTCGGCTCAGACTCCAATCCTTTTGAAGACAGTCTCTTAATAGGCGC
Organism: Asticcacaulis sp.; assembly: GCA_039206455.1. Lineage (GTDB taxonomy): Bacteria > Pseudomonadota > Alphaproteobacteria > Caulobacterales > Caulobacteraceae > Asticcacaulis. Next base: position 4,415 of record JBCEBX010000367.1, on the reverse strand, counting down.
GTTTTCAGAAAAGCGCATAACGGAGCAGAACATGACCGAAGCCGCAAAACGTCTGGAGTTTCCGCGATACACGGCGGGGGTTCTGGTGTTCATCCTCAGTCTGTTTCTGGTGTTCAGCTATGTCGGGCCGCTGGCCTTTGCGCTGACGGCGACGCTGGGCGGGTTTTTGCTGCTCGGGCACTGGCGTAATGTGCGGCATCTGGGGGGGCTGGTGCTGGTGCTTTTGGCCATGCTGGGCTGGATCGGGTATCGCAGCACGCTGATGTCGGATATAGGCGCAACGGGCGTCATTGACCTGAAAAGCGGGACGGCAGAGGACTGGGTGCTGATTGCTTTCCAGACCCTGTGGTATCCGGCGCTGGTGCTGGCGGCGTTTGACCTGAAGGCGCGGCACGCCGGATGGCTGGCGCGGTGGGTCGCTTACGGGGTTCTGGCCTTAAGTGTCTGGGTGCTGCTGGACGCCATCTCCGGTGCGGCAATTTATCAGCAGTTGTCAGAAGCGCTTTATCAGCCGATCCGGCCTGATCTGGCCATGGTCAAGCTGTCGATTGCCGCCTATGCGCTGGTGCTGGTCTTCTGGCCGATCCTGTTGCTGACGCGGGTTAAGCATACCTACAGGACGGGCATTGTGACGCTGCTGGCCTGTGTGCTGGTGCCGCTGATTACCGGAGCCAATGCGCCGGTTCTGGCGCTTATTGTGTCGGTGGCGGTGTTTTATACGGCCAGACAGGCCCCCTATATCGGGCGGATCAGCGTCTATAAGATATTTGCCGCGATTGTGGCGGTGTTTGTTCTGGCGACGCCGGCGGTGGTGCATACGGGGCTTCTGGGGGCATTTAAACGCTTTGCGCCGCCGTCATGGGATGCGCGGATCGACATCTGGCAGTTTGCGGCGGAACGCCTGTTTGAAAAGCCGCTGCTTGGTTGGGGCTTTAATTCAAGCCGCACCTTTGGTGGCGAGAACATTCCGCTACATCCGCATAATATGCCGATACAGGTGGGTCTTGAACTGGGCTATGTCGGGGTGGTTATTCTGGCGGTCTTCTGGGGGTATCTGATCCTGCGTATTGGGCGGGGAGGGGCAGAGGCGACGGGGGTAAATCTGCGTGAGCTTCAGTCATTGGATTCGCCTGCGGTGGCCGTTGAGGTCGATACACGGCCCTATGCTCTGGCGACCGCATCGGCCTTTTTCACCATTGCCTGCTTAAGTTTCGGCATCTGGCAGGAGTGGTGGCTGGCGCTCGGGGCGCTGGCGACGGTGGTGATGATTGTCGTGCAAAAGGCGGTGCGTCCGGGTGATGCCGTTGCAAACTAAACTATAAAGGTTTCAGTTTGAACTATAATATCCTGAACTTTCAGGTGTTTTCTGGACACAGGTGCAAAATAATGTGTATCTGTGGATATTGAGTTTGCGTGTGGAAGGCCCTAAATAGCACCTATGACAAGTACATGGTCCCCCCAAAGCTGGCGGTCACTGCCGGCACTTCATATTCCTGATGATTACCCCGATGCGGCAGCGTTGAGCGCCGCAGAGGCTGAAATCGCTGGTCTTCCGCCTCTGGTCTTTGCCGGTGAGGCCCGTCGCCTGACGACCGCTCTGGGTAAGGTCGCCAAGGGTGAAGCCTTCCTGCTGCAAGGAGGCGATTGCGCCGAGAGCTTCAAGGAGTTCTCCGCTGACAATATCCGTGACACCTTCCGTCTGATCCTTCAGATGGCAGCGGTGCTGACCTTTGCCGGTGGTAAGCCGGTCGTGAAGGTTGGCCGGATCGCGGGTCAGTTCGGCAAGCCGCGGTCTTCGCCCATTGAAACCATCGATGGCGTGACCCTGCCGAGCTATCGCGGGGACAATATCAACGGTATGGACTTCACGTCGGAAGCCCGTATCCCTGATCCCCAGCGTCTGGTGAAGGCCTATCATCAGTCGTCGGCGACGCTGAACCTGCTGCGCGCCTTTGCCAATGGCGGTTATGCGGACCTGTATAACATCCATAAATGGACGCTCGGTTTCATTTCGGACAGCCCGCAGGGGGAGCGTTACCGCCATCTGGCTGAGAAGATCAGCGAGACCCTGTCGTTCATGTCGGCCATCGGCATTACCTCGGAAACGGCGCAGGAAATTCGTCAGGTGGACTTTTTCACCTCGCACGAGGCCCTGTTGCTTAACTACGAGCAGGCTCTGACGCGCGTCGATTCGACCAGTGGTGACTGGTACGACACCTCGGCGCACATGCTGTGGATCGGTGAGCGTACCCGTCAGCTTGATGGGGCCCATGTCCATTACATGAAGGGCATCAAGAACCCGATCGGCGTCAAGTGCGGCCCGACCATGGAACCTGATGACCTGAAGCGTCTGATCGATGCCCTGAACCCCGAAGCTATTCCGGGTCGCCTGACGCTTATCGGGCGGTTTGGTTCGGAAAAGGTCGGTGAGCGTCTGCCGGCGCTGATGAAGGCCACCAGGGAACATGGCGTGCCGGTCGTCTGGTCGATTGACCCGATGCACGGCAATGTCATCAAGGCCAATAACGGCTACAAGACCCGTCCGTTCGACCGTATCCTTTCGGAGGTGCGTTCGTTCATCGATGTGGCCGCCGCCGAAGGCGTCCATCCGGGCGGTATGCACCTTGAGATGACCGGTCAGAACGTGACCGAATGTCTTGGGGGGGCGCGTGCCTTGTCTGAGGACGAACTGAGCCATCGTTACCACACGCACTGTGATCCGCGCCTCAATGCGGATCAGGCGCTGGAGTTGTCGTTCCTTGTGGCCGAGCGTCTGCATGGCCTTAAGGATCAACTGACCAAAGCCGCCTAGCAGGGGCTTAGCCCCTGCACCCGTTTGCCCCGAGGCGGATGGAATTTTCCATTGTTGCTCTCATGGGTAGGGTGAAAATCGAAATAGCCGCTTTCGCTTAGGTGATGGCGGCTATTTTTATGGACAGTAGCCACACACCTCGGGGCTAACGGGTGCAGGGTGCATTTTCGATGCGCTACCGCTGCGCTGTTTGAGCGCCAGGCCCTGCCTATAGGCTCTGCCCCGCGGCCCAGCCGGAGGACCAGGCCCACTGGAAATTATAGCCGCCCAGCCAGCCGGTGACATCGAGCGCTTCGCCGATGATATAAAGACCGGGGCAGAGCTGGCTTTCCATAGTCTGTGACGAGATATCCTGCGTATCAATACCGCCCACCGTGACTTCAGCGGTGCGGTAACCTTCGGTGCCGTCAGGGATCAGCGTCCAGGGTTGGATTAGGGCGGTGAGGGCGCTCAGGTGCTTGTCCGACAGGTCGGCGATGCGACCGTTTATGCCGGTGCGGTCAAGGATACGTTCGCTGAGGCGTGAGGGCAGGAGGTCGGCAAGAACGGTGTTGATCTGCTGTTTGGGGGTGGTCTGGCGGCGCTCTTTAAGGGTCGACAGCACGTCGATATCGGGCCTCAGATCGATGTTGATGGACTGGCCCGGTTGCCAGTAGGAGGAGATTTGCAATACCGATGGTCCCGACAGACCGCGGTGGGTGAACAGGAAGCCGTCGGTAAAGCGGGTCTTGCCTGAGGTGATGTGAGCGGTCATTGAGACGCCGGAAAGGCCGGTAATATAGTCGAGTTTTTCGCCGCCTAAAGTAAAGGGCACAAGACCTGCGCGGGTCGGGACGAGGCTGTGGCCGAAGCGTTGGGCGATGTCGTAAGCAAAGCCGGTAGACCCCATCTTGGGGATCGACAGACCACCGGTCGCGAGCACAAGTTTGGGCGTTTCAAGAACCGCGTCTGGCGTGGTGAGGCGGAAGCCTTCGGGTGTTTTTTCCAGATGCGTCACAGGGCTTTGCAGCCACAGTTCGCCGCCCTTGTGACGTAGTTCATTCAGCAGCATGTCGATAATATCCATGGCGGAATTATCGCAGAACAGCTGGTTCTCGGTCTTATGGTGGTAGGGGATTTTGTGGGCGATGACGCGGTCGAGAAAGTCCCACGGGCCGAAACGTTTCAGGGCCGATTTGCAGAAATGCGGATTGGCCGAAATATAGTTTTTCGGTGCCGCCTCAAGGTGGGTGAAGTTGCAGCGCCCGCCGCCTGAGATACGGATCTTTTCGGCAGGGGCCTTGGCGTGATCGAGCACCACAACCTTGCGACCGCGACCGGCGGCTTCGATGGCGCACATCAGGCCTGCGGCACCGGCACCTATTATAACCGCATCAAATCTGGGCAAAACGACAAAAATCCTGAAAAATTAGTCACAAGCTGACGCAGGGACAGGCTTGTTGAAAGCTGAAACCGGTTTAAGGTCATATGCCAATATATGCAAACTCAGGAGAGTGATATGACCGATCTGGCCACCATTACGCAAAAAATCGCTTCGGCTTTGGGGGAGGATTCCGGTATCGGCAAGATCATCAAGCTTGATCTGGGGGATGAGGGCAAGGTG
>JBCEBX010000366.1:1244-9857 GCA_039206455.1 Asticcacaulis sp. | reverse complement strand
GCCCAGTTATGGAAGGCGCGGGCAATCAGCACGAGGTCGGCGGTATTGGCAGGCAGTTCGCTGACTTCGCCGGTCAGTGTATAGGCCGTTACCTTGCCATAACGCGCTTCATCGGCCACAGCCGCGTAAAAGGCAGGGTCTGCGCCATTATTAATGGCCGCAATATAGGTGCCGCCGGTATTTTTGGCGTAGGGGGCCAGTATCTGCGTCCACCAGCCGCCATTGCCCGGATAGAACTCGACTATCGTCTGGCTGGGCTTAAGGCCCCAGAAGGCCAGGGCTTCGGCCGGATGGCGATGCGCGTCACGGGCCTTATCGGTCTCAGAACGCCAGCTACCGTCTATGGCGGCGCGTAGCTCAGGCGACGGGGCTTCGGCCACAGCGCTAAAAGGCAGGGCACACACACAGGCAAGGGCAACGGCAGGCAGCAGGCGGTTCATGGTGGAGGTTCTCCGTCAGATGAATAGGCTGTTTGAGCGCTCAACATAGACCGTGATGGCGCATTCCATGTCGTACATCAGAACACGTGTCAGATCTTTCATCAAGGTAAACTGACCCGAAGGGCCGGCTTCGGGGAAGGCGTCGGCGTATTGAGCCGCGATCAGATCGGCCAGAGCGATCAGCAAGACATTATAAAAGGCAATATAAAGCTTGGGTGGTACCCCTACATTATAATGGGTTTCGCCGATGCGCATCACCTCCTGTGCATAGGCTTCGTCAAATTGCGCATCGGTCAAGCGTTGCCAGTGGCGCATCTGAACGGCCTTCATGTACGCGATATGATCGGCATCGCGAAAGAAGCGGCGGGTTTCCTCAAAATCCCCGATCCGGCGGTAAAACCCATCAAGGGCCTCGGGCACGACAGAGAGTAAAAAGTGGCGATGACGGCGGATGTTTTCGCATACCGAAGGCTCCAGCCCATAGAGCCTGAGCCGTTCGGTTCCAATCAGAGGGTCATGGGTTTGTAGGGGCTGGAGGGAGGGGTCGTGATGGATCATGATAAGCGTCCGGAAAAGGCGGCGACTGCCGGTCGGGTGCCAACCTATCAGGTGGAATTTTGCCAAAGGTTTACAGGGTGTAGGGCGGGCGCTTATGTCGCACCTGACGGTTGAACCGTTCAGGCCGCGCCCCTATAACAGAAGCGACCGCAGTCCTTTTTTTGAGAAACCCACCCCATGTCCGATATCCAAGGTTACACCCCTGACCGTTTTTCTGCGGTGAAAGACCGTTTTGCGCAGAATTTCATTGAGGGGCCGGACGGCTTAACCGAAGTCGGCGCGCGCTTTACGGTGGTGCAGGATGGTGAGGTTATCTTTGACCTGTGGGGTGGAGCCACCAGCCGCAAAGCCGATGCCGCCCCGTTTACAGAAAAAACCCTGACGCCTGTATTTTCCTCGACCAAGGCGATTACGGCCCTGATGATTGCGCGTCTGGTTGATCAGGGAAAGCTTGATTATAACGCGCCGGTGTCTGGTATCTGGCCGGAATTTGGGCAGGCGGGCAAGGAAGCGATCACGCTTGGCCAGCTGATTTCACATCAGGGTGGCTTGTCAGGCTTCTCGCCACCGATTGATCCGACAACGTGGTTTGATGTTGACGCGACGCTTGAGGCCCTGTGCGCGCAGGCACCCTTATGGACGCCGGGCGAGGGATCGGGTTATCACCCGATTACGGTCGGCTATCTGATGGGTGAAATCTTTCGGCGCGCTGATGGACGCTCATTAGGTACTGCCTTGCGCGAAGACATAGCCGTGCCCTTTGGTCTTGATCTGATGATCGGCACACCCGATAGCGAGGCGCACCGTATCGCGGAAATGCAGAAACCAACCGCCGCACCCAATCTCGGTACGATTGACACCATTAAGAAAGCGGCGTTTTTTGACAAGGGCGCGTCACCGGCAGGTAAGGGAAATGAAGACTGGCGGCGGATGGAAATTCCGTCAACCAATGGCCATGCCACTGCCGAAGCGCTGGCGCGGTATATGAATATTATCGCCACCGGTGGCCTGATCGGCGGGACGCGGGTGATTTCCGAAGAGGCTCTGACTGAGGCGACGCGTGAGCGGGTGTACGGGCCGGATAAGGTCTTACCCTTTACCCTGTCGTGGGCGGCGGGCTTCCTGCGTAATCGCGGGATAGATATCTATGGGCCGAATGAAAAGGCCGTTGGCCATTCCGGCTGGGGCGGGTCATGCCTGTTTGCTGATCCCGATCGCAAGCTGTCGGCAGCCTATGTGATGACGCGCCAGTCGCCCTATCTGATCGGTGATCCGCGTCCGGTTGGCCTGATCGAGGCATTGTACGCAGAGCTTTAGCGCCCTCCTCCTTGTCGCGTAGCGATGGGGAGGTGGCCGAGCCTGCGAGGCCGGAGGGGTATCTTGCGATCTCAAAGACACCTCCGTCATGTTCGCTGCGCTCCATGCCACCTCCCCGCCAATGGCAGGGAGGAGACAGAGGCTTGGGGGTCGTTTAAGCCGACGTATAGGCGGTCTTGACGATGGTGTAGAATTCCTTGGCATAGGCGCCCTGTTCACGTGAACCGTAGGAGGAGGCTTTGCGGCCACCGAACGGCACGTGGTAATCAACACCGGCGGTCGGCAGGTTGACCATGACCATACCGGCTTCCGAACGACGCTTGAAGGTTTCAGCCGACTTCAGCGACGTCGTGATGATACCCGCCGACAGACCGAATTCGGTGTCGTTGGCGACCTTGATGGCTTCTTCGAGGTCTTTGACGCGAATGACCGAAGCCACCGGCCCGAAGACTTCTTCCTTATTGATGCGCATGTCCGGTGTCGTTTTGTCGATCAGGGTTGGCGCATAATAATAGCCCGGCGTACCAAAAGTCAGGTCTTCGCCGCCCGACAGGATTTCGGCACCATCTTCGCGGGCCTTGGCCACGGCGTCACGGGCGATATCCAGTTGTTCCTGAGACGCGATCGGCCCCATCTGAACGCCATCAGAACGGCTGTCGCCGACCTTGATGGCCTTGGCGGCCTTGGCCAGTTCAGCCACGAACTGATCAGCAATGCCTTCGGTGACGATGATGCGCGACGAGGCCGTGCAACGGTGACCGCTGGAGAAGAAGGCCGAGTTAAGCACGGAATTAACGGCGATATTGAGATCAGCGTCATCCAAAACGATAACCGGGTTCTTGCCGCCCATTTCAGCCTGAATGCGCTTGCCCTTGGCGACCGCCTGATCGCGCACGCGGGTACCGGTCGGTACCGAGCCGGTGAAGGAGATAGCGTCCGTGCCATCGATCAGCAGCGGGCCAGCGACTGAACCACGGGCGAAGACAACGTTTAGCACGCCCTTGGGCAGACCGGCGCGGTTCAGGATGTCAGCCAGTTCCCAGGCACAGCCCGGTGTCAATTCGGCAGGCTTACAGACGACTGTGTTACCAAAAGCGATGGCGGGGGCCATTTTCCACGCCGGAATGGCGATGGGGAAGTTCCACGGACAGATCAGGCCGACCACACCGACCGGCTCACGGGTTATCTCGACCTTGACACCCGGACGGACGGAATCGAGCACTTCGCCATGAGCGCGCAGGGCTTCACCGGCAAAATATTTGAAGATGTGACCCGCACGGGTGACTTCGCCGATACCTTCGGCAAGGGTCTTGCCTTCTTCGCGTGACAGGAGCGCGCCAAGCTCGGCCTTACGGTTCAGGATTTCCGTACCGGCATTGTCAAGCACGTCAAAGCGTTGCTGTGGGGTGGAATATTGCCAGGTCTTCAGCGCTTCACGAGCGGCGGCAATAGCGGCCTTGACTTCGGCCTCACCAGCCTTGGAGTAGACGCCGATGATATCATTGGTGTCGGACGGGTTGAGGTTGTTGAAGGTTTCGCCTGTTTCGACCCATTCGCCGTTAATCAGATTGCCGTAAACCAAGGTATCTCTCCTGTCGATAATAGAAATGTTAGCGCTAACGTGGCGCGCATATGACGCAAATACGCCGCGAAATTCAAGCCCGCTTTTTCACACGCCGCCTGAACGTTAAAACCATTGCCGCATATATAGGTTTATGTCCGACAATATCAATTAATTAGTCTGTGTGTGCGGCATATTTCATACTTATGAAACTTTGGGTAATGCCTTTTGAGATGCGCAGGCGACATTAGGCGACTAAAGGCGAAACAGACACAGTTCCGTAAAGGTAAATTCATGGCCATTCCTTTCATCGATCTTGGGGCACAACGCGAACGCATTGGCGCCGCCATTGAGGCAGGCGTTAAGCGGGTTCTCGATCACGGCGCCTATATTATGGGGCCTGAGGTTAAACGCTTTGAGGCCGATCTGGCCACCTTTGCGCAATCGAAACACGCCCTGTCCTGTGCCAACGGAACCGATGCCATTGAGCTGATCCTTCTGGCGCTTGGGGTTGGCGAAGGTGACGCGGTGTTTGTGCCGTCCTTTACCTTTGTTGCTACTGCCGAAGTGGTGCCCATGACGCGCGCCGAGCCGGTATTTGTCGATATCGATGCTAAAACCTACAATATCGATCCGGTGAAACTTGAGGCGGCCATCGAGGCGGTGATCCGTGAGGGCCGTCTGAAGCCTGCGGCGATCATTGCCGTTGATCTGTTTGGCCAACCCGCTGACTATCCGGCGATTGCGAAGATTGCCGAAAAATACGGTCTGCCGGTGGTATCTGATGCCGCACAAGGGTTTGGCGGCACGATTGACGGCAAGCAATCGCTCAACTGGGCCAAGGCCACGGCGACCAGCTTCTATCCGGCCAAGCCTTTGGGTTGTTATGGGGATGGCGGCGCGGTGGTCACCAATGATGATGCGCTGCTCGATCGTCTGATTTCCTATCGCGTGCATGGCGGCGCGACCGCAGCGGATGCGGCGAATTTTGCGCACGAAGCTAAATATCTTAATGTGCGTATCGGCATGAATTCGCGTCTGGATACCATTCAGGCGGCGGTGCTGGTGGAAAAGCTGGCCATCTTTGCCGAAGAGATCGAACTGCGTCAGGCGGTCGCCAGACGTTATAATGCGGGCCTTGAAGGCTTTGTCTCAAGCGTGCCTTACGTGAAAGACGGCTATGTCTCGACCTGGGCGCAGTATACCATCGAGCATGAAAACCGTGACGGTTTGCAGGCGGCCTTGCGCGAAAAGGGTATTCCGTCGGCGGTCTATTATCCCATCCCCCTGCACCAGCAGCCGGGCTATGCCGCCTTCACCTCTGGCCCACGTGATCTGGCGATGTCCGAAGCCAAGGCCAAAACCGTCATCAGCCTGCCTTTCAGCCCTTACCTGAGTGCTGAAACACAGGACGAGATCATCTCAGCCGTCAAGGCATTTGCCTGATTTTTCAAATATATGCGCGAAAGTTCGCAACAGGTTGAAACGTGTTTTGTTCATTTTTTCGGCGTTTAACGCAAAAAACACGTGCAATTCTGTAAATTTTCGCGCACATAGCGCCCATACGGGAAAAGTGTGTCGAACGTCACGCCAGCGATCAAAAGCGGTGAAGGATGTTTCGGGCGCAAACCTCGTGTTGTTACAACTGAAACGGTTAAGTACGCAATTCATGGCCCTGCCGCTGACTACAGTAACGATTAGCCCGACGGTGCAGGCGGTAATTACCGCCCGTAAATCCGCCGGTGTGCGTCGTATTGTGGCCCGCGATATTAGCCTGAATGCGATTACGGCCTTTGTCACTCTGCTGGTCGGCAAGATTATTATCGGGCTCAATGTGGGCACGAAGCAGGACACAGAGCGACCCGCCTCCAAACGCATCAGCCAGATTATTATTCACGCGTAAGCGTGTCTGGTTCCCAGAGCGTAGGGGCGAACCGTTTCCGGCAGCGCGGGCGGTTTCTCCTGTAAACTTCACATAACAATAAACTGATTATTTCGCGCTGCCACACTGTGGTATCAATTGCAACCAGACCGACGGGCGTGCCTTTCAGACGTCTCGTCTGTAAAAGGTCTGGAAGCCCGAACAGAAGGGTTACGACATGGCGCTGGAGACGAACCGTTTCGTCGTTGAAGTCAGAAAAACACCGCAAAAGGCGGATGCGAAGGCTCGCATTACCAATTTTGGCGAAATTTATTCGGATTTCAAACCGGATCAGGCGTCCACGCAGGCATCGCGCTGCGCGCAATGTGGTGTGCCGTTCTGTCAGTCGGGCTGTCCTTTGCAGAACAATATCCCTGACTGGTTACGCCTGACCGCCGAAGGCCGCTATCAGCAGGCCTATGAGTTGTCGTCGGCTACGAGCGCCTTGCCGGAAATCTGCGGACGCATCTGCCCGCAGGACCGTCTGTGCGAAGGTTCCTGCGTGCTTGAACAATCAGGCTGGGAAAACGTCACCATCGGGGCGGTTGAACGCTTCCTTGGGGACATGGCCTTTGAAAACGGCTGGATCGAGCCGATCCGTCCAGCCATTGAACGCGACCAGAGCGTCGGCATCATCGGGGCGGGGCCTGCGGGTATCGCAGCGGCTGATCGTCTGCGCACGCAGGGCTATAAGGTCACCATTTATGACCGCTATGACCGTGCGGGCGGGCTTCTGACCTATGGTATCCCGTCCTTCAAGCTGGAAAAGGACGTGGTCGCCCGTCGGGTTGACCGTCTGAAGGCCTCAGGTGTTGAATTCGTCAGCAACTGCGATATCGGCGAAGATATTGCTTTTGAAGATTTGCGCGAAAAGCATGACGCGATCCTGATTGCGACCGGTGTCTACAAGACCCGTCGTCTGAGCGTGCCGGGCTGCGGCTCTAAGGGCGTGGTGGTTGCGCTGGATTACCTGACCATGGCCAACCGTCAGGGCTTTGGCTATGAAGCCGATCCGGTGTCCGAAGCCCACCTTAATGCCGCAGGCAAGCACGTTGTGGTCATTGGCGGTGGTGACACAGCCATGGACTGTGTGCGTACCGCGACTCGTCAGGGCGCGAAGTCAGTGTCGTGCGTTTATCGCCGTGACCGCGCCAACATGCCGGGTTCGGAACGTGAAGTCTATAATGCCGAAGAAGAAGGCGTCAGCTTTGAATGGCTGGCGGCCCCTAAGGCGGTTATGGGCGATGCCGATAATGTGACGGCCTTGCGCATTCAGCGCATGCGCCTGACGACACCGGATGCCCACGGGCGTCAGGGCATCGAAGACATCCCCGGTGCCGAAGCTGACCTGCCGGCTGATCTGATCATCGAGGCGCTTGGCTTTGAGCCTGAGAATATTCCGGTGATGTTCAACCAGCCGGAACTGGAAATCAGCCAGTGGGGCACCATCAAGGTGCAGGCTGGTGAATTCCAGACCTATGTACCGGGTGTCTTTGCCGCCGGTGACATCGTGCGTGGCGCGTCACTGGTCGTCTGGGCCGTGCGCGAAGGTCAGGATGCCGCTGCTGACATCCATTACTATATCCAATCCCAACTCTCCGCGTCCGCTCTGGAGGCTGCTCAATGACATCTGCTTACGAACTCTATCATCGCAACCGCCGTAACCTGATCGAAGGCCATGCCTATGATCCGGCGTCAGAAATCGATGCCTGTGGCGTGGGTGTAGTCTGCTCGATTGATGGCAGCGCCCGTCGTGACGTGGTTGAGCTGGCGATCAAGGCGCTAAAAGCCCTGTTCCACCGTGGCGCGGTTGATGCCGACGGCAAGTCAGGTGACGGTGCAGGCATCATGTTGTCTGTGCCGCAGGATTTCTTCCGTGAGCAGGTCCGCAATATCGGTCATACCCCGCGTCCCGGTCCGGTTCTGGTCGGTCAGGTGTTTTTGCCACGTTCGGACATCGGCGCTCAGGAAGCGGCCCGTACCATCGTTGAATCGGAAATCCTGCGTTCGGGTTTCTATCTCTATGGCTGGCGTCAGGCCCCGGTCGATGTAAGCCATCTGGGTACACGTGCCAATTCGACGCGTCCGGAAATCGAGCAGATCATGATGGCGGCCCCTGACGGGCTTGAGGGTGAGGCGCTGGAACGCGCCATGTTCCTCTGCCGTCGCCGCATCGAAAAGCGCGTTGAGGAAGCTAATCTCGATTGCTATCTCTGTTCGTTCTCGTCGCGCACCCTGATCTATAAGGGCATGTTCCGCGCCGAGCTGGTCGATGATTTTTATCTTGATCTGAAAGACCCGCGCTTCGTTTCCAACGTTGCCGTGTTCCACCAGCGCTTCTCGACCAATACCTTCCCTGAGTGGCGTCTGGCCCAGCCGTTCCGCATGCTGGCGCATAACGGGGAAATCAACACCCTGCGCGGCAATGTCAACTGGATGAAGTCGCACGAAATCCGTATGGCTGCGGCGACCTTTGGCGACAGTGCCTCTGATGTCAGACCGGTCATTCAGCCGCGCGGTTCGGATTCGGCAGCGCTTGATAACGTCTATGAACTGGTGGTGCGTGCCGGTCGTTCGGCCCCTATGGCCAAGGCGCTTCTGGTGCCCGAAGCCTGGTCGAAGCACACCGAAACCCTGTCGGAAAGCCACCGTGCGCTCTATGCCTATTGTAACGCGGTGATGGAGCCGTGGGATGGCCCGGCGGCGCTTTGTGCCACCGACGGTCACTGGGTGGTTGCCGGTAAGGACCGCAATGGTCTGCGTCCGCTGCGCGTCACCGAAACCCATGATGGTCTGCTGATTGTCGGCTCCGAAGC
>JBCEBX010000366.1:0-1234 GCA_039206455.1 Asticcacaulis sp. | reverse complement strand
TGGCCGATGAGCGCGTGTCAAAGCGCTCAATGATTGCGCCGGGCCGCATGATCGCCGTCGATCTTGAGGCGGGCAAGCTCTATTCGGAAACCGAAATCCTCGACACCCTGTCGGCCAAGCATGACTTCACCGGCTGGCTTCAGAACATCATCGAACTGGAAACGGTTATCGAGGATGGCCCTGAGCCGCGCCGTTATGATGGCGAGGAACTGGATCGTCGTCAGATCGCCGGTGGCCACACCCTTGAGGACGTGGACACGGTGCTCGATGCCATGGCCAAGGACGGCAAGGAAGCCATTGGCTCGATGGGCGATGACACGCCTCTGGCCGTGCTTTCGGAAAAGTGGCGTCCGCTGTCGCATTTCTTCCGTCAGAACTTCGCGCAGGTTACCAACCCGCCGATCGATCCGCTGCGTGAAGAATCGGGCATGAGCCTGAAGACACGCTTCAAGAACCTCGGCAATATTCTGGCCGAAGACGAAGCTCAGACCAATGTGCTGGTCATGGAAAGCCCGTTCATGACCACGGGCATGTATGAGCGCCTGATCGCCATGGATACGGTCGGCAAGGTCGCGACGCTTGATTGCACCTTCCCGCTGCCGGAAGACGACGCAAAGGCAGGCAAGGGCCTGCGTGTGGCGCTCGACTCTCTGCGCGACGAAGCTGTGGCCGCGGTCGAAGGCGGCGCCAGCATGATCGTGCTGACCGATGAGGCCTCTAACGCTGAACGCATGCGCGTACCGGCCATTCTGGCCGCAGCGGGCGTCCATGCGCGTCTGGTGCAAAAGGGTCTGCGCTCTTTCGTGTCGATCATTGTCCGGTCTTCCGAAGCCATGGATTCGCACAGCTTTGCGGTTCTGGTCGGTGTAGGGGCCACAGCGGTCAACCCCTATCTGTCGCTTGAGCTGTTGCAGGCGCGTCATGCGCAGGGCCGTTATGGTCAGGTGCCGGTCACCAAGGTCATTGGCAACTACAAGAAGTCCATCGAGGCGGGTCTGCTCAAGATTCTCGCCAAGAAGGGCATCTCGGTTATCTCAAGCTATCGCGGTGGCTATGAGTTCGAGGCGCTGGGCCTGTCGCGGGCGCTGGTGGCTGAATTCTTCCCCGGCGTGACCTCGCGCATTTCCGGTATCGGTCTGGCCGGTATCGAGACCAAGCTGCGTGACCTGCACCTGTCGGCATGGGCCACAAAGACACCGGCTATCCCCATCGGCGGGTTCTATAAGTTCCGCGC
>JBCEBX010000365.1:265-9888 GCA_039206455.1 Asticcacaulis sp. | reverse complement strand
CTGCAAGGTGCGGAAACGAGCCGGGTTGAACGGTCTGCGGCCTGTGCCATGACGTATTCACCCGAAGCCCGCGAAAGGTTTGCAGCACTCAGGACAGAAGGCAGGACATGGCGTACACCGGGCCAGACGGTTTAGGGGTAATACCCCACGGCCATGCAGGCGGCGTTTACAGAGCGGATAGTGCCAGCCACTCCCTTATGCCAAGGCTTCTTGCTTCCGCAGCTTATGGCTTTGTGCAGCTTCGACCGTGAACGGCTGACGGCCTGTGACATATGTGCTGAAAGGCTGGCGGTTTCCTCCGCATCAACGCGCACCTGCGCATGACCGAAGGAGGAATTATGACCTACACCGAACTGAGCCTGATGATTAGCGCCATTGCCAGCCTGATTGCTGCCGTGGCTCAGGTGATTGCCGCACGGCGGAGATGGTAGTCGCGCTATTTATTGTCGCTGCCCGCTCATAGAAGGGATTTAATGTCGCTTTTGGGTAAAGTAGGCAGCTTTAAAAACGCTGGAAGTCATTTCTTATCGCTGGTCGGGTGAGCCTGTAAGGCATAAAGTTACTTTATCGAAATAGTTGGAGGTTGAGATGACTCAAAGTAATTTTGTTCCGCATTTCTGCGTCGTTGAGGACTTTCGTCCAGCTTAAGACTTCAATGTACAGCTTTATATTACCATACCAGCGGAACCAGCCGAGACTGTCCGGCATCGGCGTAAAATCCTTTTCGCGAGCCAACCATTCCTGAACCTTCTTGCTGAGATCGCATACGACATAACCATAGAACGGGGTATTGTCGCTTACAAGGATGTCACGGCCTTTGGGGGTCTTATACTTGCCGTCCCTGATTTCATTCACATATCGGACGATCTGCTGTACCGGGTCTTCGTCGGATGACGGGTTAGCAAAATCGTGGCGTTGCGGTTTTTTGAACTCGAAGATCGTTATAGGATTGCTGGCCTGATTGTCCCCCCGGAACGCCACGCGCTTGTCGAATATAGTAATGTCGGTCGCTTGCCTTTAGGATTGCCGATAGGCTTTTCTGACGCAACATAGCTGGCGAAATTTAGGCGCTCATCAAGTATCCAAAGGTTGTGCTGCTCATAATCCAGCTCATCGGAATCCTTTTTCCGAGGCATGATGATGTCGTGAACATCAGCTTCTGAACTGTATTTTCCGTCTTCATCGATCTCCAGTGTCTTGCTAAAAAGATCAAGAACGCATTTACGCATGGAAACATAGTGTATCAGATCATTCTTGCTGGTTTGAGAAATCTTATCGACGACCTCGACAACCTTTTGCTTAAGCTCGTCGGTCTCAGTATTAGCGAGAATTTCAGCCACTTCCCTTCGAACGTTGATTTCCTTCTCAAATTTAGCCCGTTGTAGATGGATTTCTATTTCCTGCGGAGAAGGGTTCATTGGCAACGATGAGAAGTCAGCATCTTGGCTGATCAACCGATGCCAAGGCGCATCATTGGCGACGTATTCATCAATACGGGTCTTTTTCCGCTCTTTTCGTGCTGAAATTTCAACGCCGACTGCTTCTCGCGCGACGTTAGCGGCGGCCGCCTCAATTTCGTTCTGAGATACACCTAAGATTAAATCGCTTTCTTTTTGAAAGTTAAACGTGCCTCGCTCTAGAGAAACATTCTCATCCAAATAGTTGCCGAACACGTAAGCCTTGATGATGTAGTTTTTGTCTCTACCGTCAGCCTCACCGCCCTTATCATAGAACTCGTCAGCAAATTCAGGAATATAGGATTGGAGAGTTATGTCCGTCACTTCTCGACGATGCGCCACCAGACTGATTTTGCTCTTTTGGGTGCGGGGAGAATAGAATTTGAAAACACGAACCTCGAAAGATTCCTTTTGCCCCTGTCGATCAAATTCTAACAGGCCATTAGGAACCGTAAGTTCAACGATTTGCTGGTTGTCCTCGTTTTTTAAGTAGTCATTGAGTGTAATGGTGGGGGCTTCGTTTTCATCACCGATGACGATCAGAGGACAAGGGTTGTTCTTGTCAATGAAGTAAGGCAACAGCTTTTCAACCAAAACGCGTGCGATAATATCCAAGTTTTTGTCAGGAAACTTAACGCCTTTAATCTTGGATATTTTTATATTTGTTCCCGTTGTGACGTCAGAAGTTGAGCGTGTTTCGACATCAATATCAACCACTTGCTCATTGATGATGATGTCATTTTCTGTGCCCATGGAAAAAGAGCGGTGTCGCAGCGCATCCCCATCACTAAAAATACTGTGCACATCAAATTGCTCAAAATATTTCAGGCAAGTGAAACGGCCAAACCCCTTTCCACCATAATCAGCCTTCTCCGCCGTATAAAGCGTATCAAAGGAATCCCGGTGTACTTTATTGAAGCCAATACCATTATCCGTAACAACGAAACCATCCACTGGTTTTAAGGTATCGAGCATATCATTTTGCCCCTCCCGGATGATACGTATTTCGATGCGGCCATTTGTTACTTTTGCTGCCTCAATCGCCTGAATAGCGTTCACAACCAATTCGATGATTGGTGTGTATGCATTCGTGCCTGACCGTATGTTATCAACGGCTCGCTTAATGTTAATATTGCTCACAAGGCGCTCCCAACGTTTGCCTTAGCTGTAAATCCCGGCAACACTTTTGCAACCGGAAATCGCTTCAATGATAGGCAGACGTGTAATTCGTGTTAGTCCGTCTCGTCGTGGAATGATGCCTCAAAATCCTGCCCGGCATAATAAATGGCCTCAATGAGGACAGTATCTTTAGCGACGACATAGGCAATGGTTACACGTCGCTCAAAGCCTATTGTGCGCAGTCCGGGCATGAGGTCATCGCGTATCGTGCCGCGTTCGGGGAAAGTCTCGAAGCTAATGCAATAAGCGATAATGCGCTCGATATATTGGTCAGCGCGGCTTTCAAAACCTGAACTTTCGGCAATGTAACGATGCAGCGCATCAATCTGGCGTTCGGCCAGTGGGGTAAAGATAACCTGCACTATTCGCCTGCGTCGTGCTGGCGGCGTGCTTTCAGGCGCTTCATGATTTGGTCGGCTGGTACGCCTTTGGACGGGTCAGCCAGATATTCCTGATGGCCGGGTATCACTTCCTCCCGAAGCCATTTATCAATGGCTGCATCGCGCTCCATCAGCGCGCGCAGGCCGTCACGCATGACTTCACTGACTGAGGCATATGCGCCGGAACTGATTTTATCAGCCACGGCTGTAGCCATATCGTTCGGCAGGGTGATACTGAATTGCTGGGTGGTGCGCATGGTAGCCTCCAATCGTTCGGGACATTATAACAACGAGCAGGATTAAATCCTATCGGAATATTCGACCTGCCATACATGCAATGACCTGCAAATGACCCCGCGTTAGCGCTGGGGGATGCTCCTCCTCGACAGGAATGGCCTGTCGAAACTCAGGAGCAATACTATGACACAGACAAATCACGGCGCAGGCAAAGCCGCCAAAGCCGAGAGCACAATTCATCCGTAACCTTGACCCTTTGGATGAGTATAAAAGCCCGGTCGTCGCCTTCATCCTCGGCCTGTTGTTCGGGGCGCTGGGCGTATCTATCTACTTCAAATCCGCCAAAGACTTTGGGATTTACTCAGGTATGTTTATCGCGGCCTGCATTATGCTGCCGGGATTAGGCGTAGTGCTGGGGTGGTTCTTCTCCCCCGTTTATGCGGCATGGCGCGCGCATACTTCCAATCAAAATCTTGGCCTCTAGGCAGAACCGAAGGGATGGCAACCGTCATCCCTTCGGCCTTTCAGAAGGAGGCCATTGATGGAACTGATATTCACGCGCCATGCGCAACGCCGCGCGCAGCAACAAGCCGTACTGCCGCATCTGGTGGAAACGGTGTTGTTGCATGCGGATATCGAGATGCCGCTGGCAAATGATCAGCTCGCACTGCGTCTTTCTTCGGATGCCCTTCATGGACTTGCGCATGACTATAGCCTGTCGTTGGCCGAACAGGTGAAGGATGTCGTGCTCATCCTGAACGGGAAAGCACTGGTGACAGTGCTGCGCGCATGGGGGCAGCCGGGACGCAGTTACCGCCGGAGGGACACCACATGTTCGAGCGCATAGGACTGTGCCTCTGGATCGCCATGACCATTATCCGGCTCGTATGGGAGAGTGACTGGCAGGAACCCGACCATGAAGGATAAGGGCTGACCGCTCGCATTGCAGGAAGGATAATGGGCGTTTCACCGCCGCAACGGGCGGGTAGGAAGAAACATAAACGGCGGGGCAACAGCCCTGCCGTTTGTCGTTTCAGGGACAGAAAACCGGGAACGCCCCCGCTCCCTGCAACAACGGGCAATCGCCATCATAGCTCCCGTTTGGTCTGGTTGAGCACATAGCGACAACCACAACCGGGCAAAACACGCCAGAAGGTGAGCTGCGTGCCAATCAGTTGGCCATTGAGCAATTGAAAGATGCGGGGGCGCACGGGGCAGACCGCAGCCCGGATTACAACAAGGCATGGGATGCTTTGCATCAAAGCAAGACGGCGCTTAAAGATGCCATGAAACACCCCAGAGGCGAACCGAACATACAAAAATCTCAGCCTGTTGCAGCTACCCCTTACCGGAGCCTCTGCCAGACGCGCCGTTGGATGCTGCATTGTTGGCCGCGCTAAAGGATTCCGGCATAGTGTTTGCCGATCAGACCCAAACTGGGCATGGAGTGACGTTGGACGCATCCACCGCCGCAGCTTTGTATCGTGCATAAGCTACAATAAACCGTAAGCCTTACACTCCCCGGCTGCCGTGGCATAATATCCGGGTTCTTTATAGAGGCGTGGTAATTCTCGATCCATGATACGCTTATGATCGGCGCTGTAACGTTCTTTGGGATAGCCCAGTTTGATCCGTAATTTATCAGCTATATCCCATGCGCGTTTGGCGTTCCCTTCATAGCGGGAGGCCCCCTCTAAATCTTTCGCCTCTCGTCGGTCAAAGTGAGCGTGTCCGTTTACGACAAAACACTTGATCGCCAGTTCATAGGCGGCATGGGTTTTATCCGCCGATACAGCTTGCGCCGTCGCTGGCAATGGGGGCATGAGCGCCAGACTTACGGCCAGCGCCGCACCACACCGCCTAAAAATATTACAACATCTTACCATGTTATTGCATTCTCACAGGCCGAGATTTTCATTGGAAGTGTGAGCGCGCCACGCCCCATAGACTGGTGAGAAGAACCAACCCAGAATAATGCCTAACCCCGGCAGGAAGATGCTGGCAGCAATGAACATGCCCATGCATATGAAGAAGTCTTTGACCGACTTGAAATAAATCGCCACGCCCAACGCGCCGAACAACAAGCCCAATACAAAGGCGATGAAGGGGTTTTTGTGTTCGTTCAGCGGATTAAGTTGCTTAACGGCCTCTGCGCCTAATTTTGTGGCGTGACCGGCCATGTGATCGTTCGACATGATATGTTCCATAATGAGGGAGCCGCTTGGAGGCATTCGTCCAGCGGAAACCTGCCCCCCCCGCCCGTCGTAGCCCACAGCGGAATGTGTAACATTTTCCCAATTTTGTTGCGGTTAGGCGCTATCTACTGTCCTGATTACACAGGGGTTTTGGGGTGGCATGCAGCGTAGGCTCTAAATGCGGCAATACTCCGCAAGTGGCTATGGGCCTCATTTTTCAGCCCGAAGGCTTGCAACAAAATTGGGATTTTGTTGCAGGGGTGCTGCAAGGAGGCGATAGTGGCTAATTTATTCAACTGTTCCAACGATGAAACAGCCCTATTCGACCAAGAAGGCCAACGAAAATACCTCGCCGCCAGTGAAAGCGCACATTTCTTACGGGCAGCATCAGGCATGGATGACCCCACCCGTGTTTTTTGCCATTTGCTACATTACACAGGCTGCCGCATCAGTGAAGCGCTGGAACTAACGCCACGCCGACTTGACGTGGAAGGGCAGCGCGTAGTGTTCCGTACACTCAAACGGCGCAAACGCGCGTTTCGCTCGGTGCCGGTGCCTGCAAAACTGATGCTGGAACTCCTTAGCCTCTCCTATGGGCGCGATGCCGATGAGCGCTTGTGGGCATGGTGTCGGCAAACGGGCTGGCGGCGCATCAAGAAAGTGATGGAACAGGCCAACATTAAAGGGCCGCAGGCAGTGCCGCGCGGGTTACGTCATCATTTCGGCGTGCAGGCGCTTCGCGCGAATATGCCGCTTGCAGTCACGCAACGCCTGCTGGGCCATGCCAGCCCAGCCACTACGGCCATTTACCAGTACGCCACTGGGGAAGACGAACGCCACTTCCTCCGCCGCATGTGGCGGGAGGAAAAATGCTGAGCAGCGTTGCAATGCCCTGCAAGAGCGGTTGCGCCTTTGCCACGCTATGAAAAACCAATTCAATTTTGCGAGAGAGCAATCATGCATGACCGCCTGACCTACCGTGTAAACGAAGTGATTGCCCTAACCGGCCTTAGCCGATCCACCCTTTATCGCCTTGTAGCCAAGGGCGAATTGCCGCTGGTGAAGGTGTGCGGGCGCACCCTGATTGCCCGCTCTGACCTTGAGGCAATGCTTGGACGGATGCGGCAGTGAGTGGACTTAAAGTACGTTTGCACGTTACGCCAAGGGTCATGATTTACGTTGCAATCTATTATTAAATGACTACACTATCTATAATAGTATGCATTGATGGAGCTGAACATGGCCACTCAGATTATTGACCGGAGCATCGACCATAGCACCCTTGCTCGCATGATGGAAACAGGGGCAGTTCAGGATGCAAAAGTAGTGGGCGATACGGGAGGATGGAAGGTTATTATCCATGCAGAGAAAAATCATTCCTACTTCCTGAGCGTCCAGCGCAAGGCGGCAACTCCACGCGTTTTCAAGAAAATGGACACGCTGATTGGTTACCTCAAGAGTATAGGCATTGAGCATTTCGCGGTCGATGCCGCAGGATATGCGCCAGAGAGTTACGCACGCCCCGACCGTGCTGCCGTTTTGAAGCAAGCCCATGAGGCCGCCGCCCATGATAAATGGTTTCGGGAACAGGTAAGTCAGGGAATCGCTAAAGCGGATAGCCCCAATGCCGTATGGATTAGCAACGATGACGCCAAAGCCTCATGGGCAAAAAAACGTGCCGAATTGAAAGCGCGCCTTGCATCTGGAGATAAGGCTTGATTATCGTTTGGCTTTTGCAAGCTATTGAAGACCGTGATGCTCAACTTGATTATGTAGCGGATGACAGCCCGCAGGCAGCGTTAGACTTAGGTGATCGCATTGAAGAGCATATTTCGGCACTTGCAGACTTCCCCAGAATGGGACGGTCGGGGCGTAAATCGGGTACGCGTGAGTTGGTGATACAAGGCACGCCCTACATTGCCATTTATCGGGTGAAAATGCGTCTTGGACGGGTTGAAATCCTCCGCTTACTGCATGGAACACAACAATGGCCGTAGCTTGCAAAGCTGTGAGTACAAGCGAAGAAAGAACGCGGCGATGAACCCTATCTGCCCTGAAACCGGCGCGTCTATGACGCGCGGCGTCCGCCCGATGACGCTCACCTATAAGGAGCGCTCGGTGACATTTGACATGCCGGGCTGGTATTGCGATGCCTCAGGGGAGAGCATCCACACCGAGGAGGACATGAAAGTGTCTGATCGAGAATTGAACCGATTGAAAGCCGAGAAATAAGGGCGAACTAAATATCCATTTATACCCAATTATATCCATTTTATATCCGTTTACGGGCACGGGCACGGGCCGAGGCGCAGGTGACGACCTTGGTGCAGTAATCCGCCGATGTTTGCATGAGATGCTGGCGTTTGGCGAAAGCATCGGAGCGGCGGTAGGCGCGTTCCACGGCATTGCCTACCGTATGGGCCAATGCCGCTTCGATAAGTTCACGTGGGAAGTCGGTATAATCCCCCACCCAATCACGGAAGGTGGAGCGGAAACCATGCACGGTGCAATCCGTCACCTCCATGCGACGCAACAGCATAAGCATGCACATTTGCGATAACGGGCGACTGGGCTTCTGGCTGGGGAATACCCAGCCATCCTTCGCATTACCCAACAAGGGCAGAACCTCGGCCAACACCGCCAGTGCTGCCGGTGATAATGGCACACGATGTTCCGTGCGGGCCTTCATCCTCTCGGCGGGAACTGTCCATTACGCCTGAGTCCATGTTGATTTCCGACCAGCGAGCATTGAGGCTTTCGCCTGTACGCGCAGCGGTCAGGATGGTAAACTCCAAGGCGCGCGCCGCCACGGCGGGGCGTTGGCGCAGTATCGCCATGAACGCCGGAAGTTCTTCCACCGACATGGCCGCATGATGGCCGCGCACAAGCCGCTTGTTCTTGGGCAACAACACATCAAGATGCCCACGCCAGCGGGCGGGGTTATCGCCGTGGCGTAAGCCTTTGGCCCTTGCCGCGTCGAGCACCCGTTCAATACGTCCACGCAAACGCGACGCCGTAACCGGTGTGCGTCGCCACACCGGGCGCAACACGGCCAGCACATCGCCCGTTGTCACTTCATCGACCGCAAGCGAGCATAGGCTTTTTGCCTTTTCTGTCAGTGATGTTTTCCATTGGGCATAATGTTTTGGGTTCGTCAGGGATACTTCAAGATTGGTAAGCACTTCATCTGCGACTTCACCAAAGGTGACGACCCGCTGCTCAGTCTGACGGACGGCGATGGGGTTAGTGCCTGCTGCCACCATGCGGCGGGCTTCAAGGGCGGCATCACGCGCGGCGCTCAACGGCACAAGCTGGGCACTGCCAAGGCCCATCTCGCGGCGCTTGCCACGCCACTGGAAAATGAACACCCAGCGCTTCGCAAGGCTGGGGTCAACATGCAGGTACAGACCGCCACCATCGACATGGCGGCCCGGTTGTTTGAGAGTGGTGACGGTGCGGGCGGTGAGCCGATTTGTAAGGCGAGGCATCGTATTATCTCCTGTCCGTCGAACCCTCGCCGTCCTAAAAGCCACCCTCAAAGGGGGATGGGATTGGGAGAGTTAGCCGGAACCAAGCTGGAACTGTCGTCTGGAATTATCCAGTAATGACAACAGCTTGTAAGATAGCCTGCTATTGCGTGAGATTGCAGAGCGACGGACTCTCTGTCCGCCATTATGTCTTCTTCAAAAGACAGCACATACCCTTAAAATCACGCCATCATTATACGCCTTCAGCTTATGCTTATCAGTGATGGCGGCTTAGCAATTTTGATAGCGCTGGATGATATCTCAAATGGAAGCGTGATCACAAATATTTTACTCGCCCAGAACGCGATTCGTGACAACATGCAACTGCCATTAAAAGTGGGAGGCTATATCATGAATGATCACGTGCCTTATGTTGAAACCTCGTTAGAAATCCTCAACCATCTGATAAACGGCTATAAAAAACGCGAACTCCTAGACTATGCCGCATCACTGGAGTTTGTAAGAGATCAAATCGCGGAACATCACGTGAAACGCTTATACGTTAAGGCTGACGACCTAATTAAATCAGATCAACTGGCGGTATAAATCAATCTTAGGTAAGCAGGCTTCGACCTCTTGGGAACGCATAGGTCACTGTCATCAAAAAATTCGGCGACAGTGACACCCAAGGCACGACCTAACCGATAA
>JBCEBX010000365.1:0-255 GCA_039206455.1 Asticcacaulis sp. | reverse complement strand
ATAAAGGTGTAGCGCTTCGAAGCGCACAGAACCTGCTTCACAAGCGATCAAGCGACTGACAGGAATATCAATTTTATCAGCCACTTCCAGAATATCTACTTGCTTTTCAATACGAAATTTACGTGCATTCGCACCTACGACAATATCGATCCAGCCTGTTTGCAATTTTCTGTATGGCATTTCAATTCCATTGCCCAAGTCGACTTTTTGATATTAATCAAAAAACACGTTTAAGCAAAAAAAACAACTCATAAG
>JBCEBX010000364.1:445-9945 GCA_039206455.1 Asticcacaulis sp. | reverse complement strand
GCTTATTCGTGATTCGATCACGCGTCTGGGGCCGCTCAAGGATCGCGGGGACATTCGCCTGCATAATCTGGGCGGTGACAGCTTTATGACCGATGGCATGTTGTTGAGCCGCGTCATAGGGCTGATTATTGAAAATGCCCTTAAGCACACGGGGACTGCGCCGGTGGTCGATATCGACTATGGCGTCAATGAAGCCGGTGTGTTTGTCCATGTCCGTGACCACGGGCCGGGTGTGCCTGAGGACAAGATGCGGGCTATCTTCTCAAAATATACGCGCCTGAAAAAACAGGATCAGCAAACCGCCGGAACGGGCCTTGGGTTAAGCATTGCCGAACAGATCATGGCCTTGCTGGGCGGGCGTGTGGAGCTTAAAAACCATCCCGAAAGCGGGGCGGTGTTCAGCCTGCTGATTTCGGCCTAGAGAACAGAGTTAGATTTATCCGCTTCGCTGCTACCAGGCACCGGCATCTCTGAGGGCGGCCACCAGCTCTGGGGGCAGGGCCGCGCCGTCATCGCCCTGAGGCAGGTCGCGCGGCGCATCCTTTGGTTCAAGATAGCGCCAACCCTGAAAGGCGCGGCGCGGCTGAGGCTCGGTCGGGATGTGACGGGTGGACAGGGTGATCAGGCATTGGGGGATGTCGCCCTCAAGCGTATCAATGCGCACAATCTCACGACGCGCCTGAATGACGCCCTTTATGACCCAGTAAAGTGAGCCGCCGTTTAATAGCTCGTCTGCGCGTTTGGGCGTCTGGCGCGTATGGATGACGCGCATGTCGTGACCGCGCTCCCAGTCAAGCAAGTCTTCTATCGCCTCGACACCGACACAGAGTTTGACCAGATGCACCATTTACGCCTACCTTAAGTCTGTGATGCTCCTTGTACAGAAATCCCGCGACGTCACAAGCCTTGCGTAATGCTCCCTCCTTTAGATCAGCGTAGATGACCGCACCTCAGGACGATTCGCCGAAAACACTCGATGCCGCACTGGCAAAGCTGTTCAACACTTCAGCCGGACTGAAGGACGCGAGCTGGATCACCCTGACCGGCGGTACACGGCTGTTTTCCGAAGGCGAGGAGTCCGATCAGTTCTATCTGCTCAATGCCGGACGGCTCGGGGTGTTTCGCCATGATGAGGATCAGGCTGGCCTTCAGCTTATTGGCATCATAAAGCCCGGTGAGCCTGCCGGTGAGATGTCCCTGATTGCCGGTACGCCGCACACTTCGACGGTCATTGCCTTGCGTGACTGTGAGCTGATGGTGCTGCCTAAGGCGGCGTTTCTTGAAGCCATCGCCACGGCGCCGGATGTGCTTTTGCTGTTGTCGCAGCAGATGATCCTGAGGGCGCGCTCATCGGTGGCGTCACAGGGGCGGCGGCACAATACGCCCAATGTGTTCGCCTTCTTTGCCCTGAATGACTATCCGGTCAGGCCGCTGGTCGACGGGATTGTCAATGCCATCAATCTGCTGGGCTATCAGGTCTGTATCTTCGACAGCTTCTTCCACGGCTCGGCGGTGGAGGTCTTTTCCGAAGCCGAAGCCTCGCATGACTATGTGTTCTATATTGCGGAAAAGGATGAGCATCACTGGCGGCAACTCAGTTCGCGTCAGGTTGATCATACCTTCTGGGTCGGGGATGCCCGCACCCACAGCCAGCGCGCACCGGAAGAGGCGGGGGCCTTGTCAGCCGAAACGCTCAGTCTTGAGGCGTCTCAGGGGCTTGATCCGCTTGGGCTTTTGCGGTCGCCGGATCTGGTGCTCATCCAGAGCGAAGTGGCGGATGAACAGGGGCGGATGCACAAGCAGATTGCCCGCACGATAGACTGGATCGACCGCTATAAACCGGCGCGCTGGTTCCATGTCGCTGAGCGCAATGGCGTCGATATGGCACGTCTGGCGCGGATTATTACCGGTCACAGTGTCGGGCTGGTGTTTTCCGGCGGCGGGGCGCGGGCCTTTTCGCATATCGGCGCGGTTCAGGCCCTGCGCGAAGCCCATGTGCCGATTGATTTTGTCTGCGGTTCCTCGATGGGGGCGATTATTGCGGCTTGCGTGGCGCACGAATGGAGCGAGGCGCAGATTGACGATAATATCCGCAAGGCCTTTGTTGAGTCGTCACCGCTGGATGATGTGACCTTTCCCTTCATCGCCCTGACCGGTGGCAAAAAGGTCGATGAGCGGCTGAAAATCTATTTCGGCGATGCTCTGATCGAGGACTTGCCACTGCCGTTTTTCTGTCTGTCGTCGAACCTGACCAGCGGCACGGTGAAGGTGCATAAAACCGGCTCTCTGGCGCGTGCACTGAGGGCGTCGATTTCGCTGCCCGGTGTCATGCCCCCCGTCGTCGAGGACGGTCAGGTGCTGGTGGACGGGGCGGTCATGCGCTCATTTCCGGCCCTGATGATGCGCAATACGCATCTGGGGACGGTGGTCGGGGTCGATGTTACGCGCGCCAAGGGAATTGATCCGAAATCGATCAAGGTGCCCAAGAATCTGCCGACCTGGTTTGCAACGGGTAACTGGCGCAAGGGGCCGCCGATTGTCTCGATCCTGATGCGCTCGGCGACCATTACCACCACCGCCGAACTTGAGCAGAGCCGCCGCGCCAGTGACCTCCTGATAATCCCAGAGCCGCAAGGCGTCGAGATACGCGACTGGCATGCCTATGATGAGGCCGTGGAAAACGGCTATCAGACGACGGTCGACAGCCTGTCGCGGCTCGAATGTCCGGTAACCAAGTTGCGCAAGCGGGGTGTAAGCCTGCATCCCAATATTCCGGCCTTTACGCCGGATGATAGTTTTATCACCACCCCACGCCCTGAAAGGCTCAAATACGGGTTTAAGAAGCCGGTTAAGCCGCGCGGCAAAAAAGACAAATAAAAAGAGGACGCCTGTGGGGTCACGGGCGTCCTTTTTTCTTAATCAATCAAAAACTTGTTTTATTGGGGGGCGGCAGACGATGAGGTCACGCCGGCGCTGGCCAGCAGGTTTTCCATCTGCTTGCCCATCAGGGTCAGGCCATTATTGATATTGGTCAGGCAGGTTTCCTCACCTTGCTCGCGGGTAGCGGTGGCGGGCAGGTCATTAAAATCGCGCCAGCAGGTCTTGGTGTCCGGGCAGCTTTCCTTGGCCATGCCTTCGATCATGTTGACAAATTCATCGGCCTTGGCCTCATCCTGCATGATGGTGCTTGTCAGGTTGTGGGTCAGCTTTTTGATCTCGGTGTAGTTTTCAACACCGGCCACTTCCTGACAGCTATAGGACACCAGCATCAGGTACATAGAGGTGGCGGGAATATTGGCCGGATCATCGATCGGCTTATCCTTGGCCAGCAGGCTGCTTTCCTGCGCCTGAGCGGCAAAGGGAGCGAGAGTCAGGAACAGGGCGCTGACAAACAGTCTGAAAAGGGTCTTCATGATGTGCCTTCGGGTTTTTGTTTTGTTGGTTTCTACAGGAAAGAAAAAGGACGTTGACTTCCTGCGGAGGAGAGGCGTGCCATTTTCCGACTAGACTCAAATTACAATACTGATTGTGATCATAACATGGCTCAGGGCAATAAACGCCCCCCTATTCAGGGGGAGTGTAAAAATTATTCACCGTCGTGAAAGGCCTGTGGCGGCGGGCGTTTCGGGTAAATCAGACCTGTTCAGGGGATTGCCACGGCCTGATTTAAAAGGCATTATATTGGTAATTAAAAATCGGGGAAAACAATGGCCAAAATAATACCAAATAAATTCGGAATGGTTCTGGCTTTGGCGGCGGTGGTGTCGTTTGGCAGTACAGCATCTGTGCAGGCCGAGCGGGCGGTGGCGATCGGTTATGTGCCTGCCTTCAAGGGGATGGGGCGTGTTATGGCTCAGGCCGACCTGAGGCAATATACCCATCTGAACGTTTCCTTTGTTAATCCGACGGCAGATGGCGCGGTTATGGCGGGCGACCGGTTTGCCTGTATGAATGACCATACCCGTCAGGCGGTAACCGACACGGATTTTCGCGCGGCCGTGGCCAAGGCGCATGAAAACGGCAACCGGATACTGGTGTCGCTGGGCGGGGGCGTCATTCCTGAATGTTCGGGCAATTGGGCAGAATTACTGAAGCCTGAAAACCGTAGTGTTGTGGTGAAAAACCTGTTGGCGCTGGTGGATCAGTATGACCTCGACGGGCTGGATGTCGATATCGAAGGCGTGCTGCTGACCGAGATTGATGCGGCAGGAAATTACACGCCCTTTATCGCCGAACTCAGTCGTGAGCTTAAGGCGCGCGGCAAGCTTCTGACCTGTGCCACCGCATCCTACGAAGGTGGCATGATCCCCGTATCCTCCATTCCCTATTTTGATCTGGTCAATGTCATGTCCTATGACGCGATTGGCCCAGGCTGGGGGCAGGCGGGGGATGAGCATTCCCCCTATGCACAGGCGGTAGCGGATATGGCCCTGTGGCGGGAGCGAGGTGTGCCGCAAGAGCGGCTGGTTCTGGGGGTGCCGTTTTACGGCTATGGCTATGGGCAGTACCGTGCCGGATATAATTTCAGGGATTTGCTGGCGGAGTATGGCGAGGCGGTATTTGATAAGGATGTCTGGGGGACGCGGTGCGCCGGATGCGATTACATCACCTATAACGGCCTTGAGACGTTGCGTAAAAAGGCCGAACTCGGGGTGCGCGAAGGGGCCGGGATCATGGTCTGGGAAATATCGCAGGACACAGAGGATCATCGCCTGATCCGGACGCTGAATGCGGCTATGGAAAAGACGACAGATTAAACCGCGATATTGTCGATCAGGCGCGTCTTGCCGAGCCATGCCGCGGCCAGCAAACGCAAGGCGCGGCTGTCGGCAGAAGGCAGGGCCAGACTGTCGGCGTCGCGCAGGGCAATATAGTCGATGGGGCCGAAACCTGCGGCCTCAAGGCGGATTTTGGCCCGTTCAACGGAGGCTTCGGCATCACCATCGGCCTGCACCGTTTCGGCAATGGCATGCAATTCGGCATGTAATTTGGCAGCGGTGTCGCGTTCTTCGGCACTGAGGTAGGCGTTACGCGACGAGAGGGCCAGACCGTCGGATTCGCGAATAGTCGGGAGGCCAATAACCTCAAGAGGCATATCGAGATCGCGGGTAAAGGCCTGAACGACCTTAAGCTGCTGATAGTCCTTTTCGCCAAACACGGCGATGTCGGGCGTCACCTGATTGAACAGCTTGGTGACCACGGTGGCAACGCCGCCGAAGAATTGCGGACGGAAATCGGTCTCAAGCCCTTCGGCGGGGCCGGTTAACTCTATCTTTGTGGCAAAGCCCTTGGGGTACATTAACTCTGAGGTCGGCAGCCAGACGAGATCAGCACCGGCTTCGGCCAGCAGGGCGGAATCGGCGTCTTCACGGCGCGGATAGCGATCGAAATCCTCATGCGGGGCAAATTGCAACGGATTAACGAAGATCGACACAACCACCTTGTCGCTTAAGGATTTGGCGTGTTTCACCAGCGCCAGATGGCCTGCGTGCAGGGCCCCCATGGTCGGCACAAAGCCAATCCGCTGCCCTTCCGAACGCCAAAGGGTGATCCGCTGACGCAAGGCCGCCAGTTCACGCAAACGGTCAGGTGATGTGGCAGATGAAGGTACAGGCTTAAGCATACGGGTTAACCATTTTTCCTAACCAGGAATTTATACGGCATGTGATAAGGTGTCCCCATGCGCTCGTATATTTCCATTTCCCTGACCCGCAAGCTGGGGCTTTGTCTGATGGCCCTCAGCCTGAGCGGTTGCGGGGCAGCCACTGATGACGGCCGGTTCTTCCAGAATCTGGCAGAGCGTTTAACGGAAATAGAGATCGAAGAAAAGCCCAAAGATATTGCGCTGCAAACCGAAGACGTGCCTCTGGCGGCGCCGGCAAAGACTGAGGTGCTGAAAACTGCGGGGCTGACGGTTGTGGATATGGCCCTTGATATGGCCCGCAAGGGCGAGGTGCCACCCGCCGCTCAGCGAACAACCGAACTGATCCGCATCGTTAATCCGCTGGATATGCCTCGTCCCGATGCCGATACGGTACTGGATACAGGGGTTGAGGCCGAGTTGCGTGCCGCGCCTGCGTCTGGGACCGCTCAGGTTTTGGCGGGGACTCAGGCCGTCAATCAGGCGGTTCAGAAGCCCGCTCAGGTGGTTGTGCCGGTGCAGGCGTTCAAGACCATTCAGATCGGCTCGTTCAGCACTGAGGCCCGGGCGCAACAGGCCTGGCAGGGGCTTCAGGCGCGTTACCCTGATATGGAGCGCCTAAAACCGGTCATGCAGCCGGTGACACTGGCATCCGGGGCGACGGTCGTGCGTTTGCGCCTTGGCCCTGTGGAGAATGACGCGCAGGCGAAGCGTCTGTGTATGCAGCTTGATATTAGCGATAGCTGGTGCGCCAAGGCCGGTTAGGTGTTTTAACTGTGTAAAGGCGGGTTTAGCCTTTTGAGCGGATCGAAAGGCGTGTAAAACGCAGCAATTCACGCAGGAAGTCCATCCATGAAGCATCGCGCCGACACGCGGCAAATTATTGCCGAGTCCCTGATACTTCTGGTGCCCAAGGTGCTGGCCCTATTGATGCTGGTCGCGGGCGGAATGCTGCTGGTGTCGGTGCTGGCGCCGATCAACCCTCAGGCCTTACCGTTTATCAAGCGCTGGTTTCCGCTGGAACTGGTCGAGTTGTCTCATGCCGCCGGTGTCGTTAACGGGGTGCTGCTGATCTTTGTCGCGCGTGGCCTGTGGGAGCGGATTGATACGGCCTGGTATATGGCGCTGGGGCTGTTGCTGGCGGGGGCCGTGGTCTCGCTGACGCGCGAATGGGCGGTTGGCATGGCGGTCTTCATGATTGTCTGTGCGCTTATTTTGTTACCTTGCAAGCGGGCCTTTGCGCGCCGTTCGACGATTCTGAGCATGAATATCAAACCCTTATGGCTTATGATCGGGGCAGGCGTTCTGATCTGTATCGCGGTTGGCGGGTTTTACGCCTATGAAACGGTGCCTTACGCGCATGATCTGTGGCAGGATTTCGCCTATGAGGCCAGTGTGTCACGGTTTTTGCGCGGGCTGGCGATTATCGGCCTGACGGTGCTGATGTTTGCGCTTTATCGCCTGTTTGGTATTGCGCGCGCCATTCCGGGATTGCCCGATGAAACCGATCTGGCGGATATCCGTCTGGTGGCGTCGGTGTCTTCTGATCCGGCGGTATGGCTGGCCCTAACCGGTGACAAGCATATTCTGTGGAACGAGGCGCGCACAACCTTTGTCATGTATGGCGTTTCCGGACGACAATGGGTGGTTGTCGGTGCACCGGTCGGGGCGGTGGTCGAAGGCGAGCGCCTGTGCTGGCGATTACGGGAAATGGCGTCTCTGGCCGGGGCGCGGCTGTCTTTTTATCATATTGATGCGTCCGAATTGCCGCTGATGCTTGATCTGGGGTTGCGGCCCTACAAGATTGGCGAAGAAGCGCTTGTGGATGCGCAGAATTTCGATCTGGCGGGCAAGAAGGGCTACACCTTCCGGCAGATATGGCGCAAATTTGAGCATGTGGATTTCAGTGTCTTGTCCCCCGACGAGGTGACCGCGCATATGCCGCGCCTTAAGGTCATCTCCGATGGGTGGCTGAAGGAAAAAAGCGCGAAGGAAAAAGGCTTTTCCATGGGCTTTTTCGATGCCGATTATATTAAAATGACGCCGGTTGCCGTCATCCGTATCGATGGAGAAATCATGGCCTTTGCCAATTTGTGGCCAACGGTCGATAAGTCTGTGCTGGGCATTGACCTGATGCGTTATGACCCGGCATCGCCGCCGAGCATTATGGAATATCTGTTTTTACGCCTGATCTTTCATGCGCGTGACGAAGGCTATCGCTATTTCAGTCTGGGCATGACGCCGTTGGGGGGATTTGGCGGGGAGCGCGGCGGCAAGCCGGTCAGTACCCCCTGGCACCGCATTGCCAGTCTGGTCTATACCTATGGCAGTGAGGTTTATAATTTTGATGGTTTGCGCGCCTATAAGGAAAAGTTCAAACCGCAGTGGCGGCCGTCCTATGTGGCGGTGCGTGGTTCCGAAGCGGCCCTGATGCGGGCGCTGGGGGCGGTGGTGGTTCTGGGGAGCCGCGGTGATCCCGATCGTATGGACACGCGCCTGCTACAGAACCTCAATTTACAGAACCTCAAGGCGATGGCTGAAGGTCAGACCCTGTTCCGAAAACCCGAAGCCTAGGGCGATGATCTCTACGCCGTGGGCGCGGGCATGGCGGTAGGCTTCGGCGAATTTGCTATCAAGATCAGCGGCGACATCAAAGCGCTGACAGTCATCGCGCTGGACGCAGAACACCACGACGGCGCGGTAACCGGCAGACACCATCTCCGCCAGTTCATGCAGATGCTTTGCACCGCGCGTGGTGACGCAATCGGGAAATTCGGCCAGCCCCTCTGTGCGCGACAGGTGGACGTTCTTGACCTCAATATAGGCATCGGGCCGGAGCGCATGGCCGGCGGCCAAAAAATCAATGCGCGAATTAAGTCCGTATTTCACTTCGGGACGTACCGTTTCGTAGCCGTCAAGCTCAGGGATCAGTCCGTCATGAATGGCCTTGGCTATCAGGCGGTTGGGCCATTGGGTGTTGACGCCGACCCAGACGCTGTTTTCCTTAAGTGCTTCGAGGCGGTATTGCAGCTTTTTTAGCGGATCGTTGATGTGGGTGACCAGCGCCTCGGTGCCGGTTTCGAGCAGGCCCATCATCTTGCCAGGGTTAGGGCAATGGGCGGTAACGGTTTCGCCTGAGCTTAAGTCTATGTCCGCGAAAAATCGTTTGTATCTTGATTGCAAACGGCCTTTGATAAGCCCATTCATAATCATCATGCCTGATCCATCCTCATGTTGGGATATCAGCCATAAGGAGCCATGCCTGTGCCGGTCAATGATCAATCCGATCCGACAGCCGCAATTGTCATTATTGGTGACGAAATTCTGTCGGGACGCACTGCCGACAGCAATATCAATACCATAGCGAAGTTTCTCAATGCCATTGGCGTTGACCTGACCGAGGTGCGGGTGGTTGGCGATACGCAGGCACAGATTGTTCGTACGCTTAATGATGTGCGGCATCAGTATGATTATGTCTTTACCACCGGTGGTATCGGGCCGACCCATGACGACATTACCGCTGACTGTGTGGCGGCGGCCTTTGGTGTGCCAATCAATGAGCGACAGGACGCACTGGATATCCTGCTGGAACGCTATGGCGGGGACGCGAGTTTGCTTAATCCCAATAGTCGCCGCATGGCGCGTATCCCCGAAGGTGCGTCACTGATCCTTAATCCGGTATCAGGGGCACCCGGTTTTCAGTTGGACAATGTCTTTGTCATGGCGGGGGTGCCGCGCATCATGGCCGGTATGCTCAATGATGTGGCTCCGCGTTTGCGTCAGGGGCGCAAGGTTCTGTCGCGCACGATCAAGGCGACCTATGTTCGCCGCAAGAACCTGCCGTTCGACAATGCGGGCC
>JBCEBX010000364.1:0-435 GCA_039206455.1 Asticcacaulis sp. | reverse complement strand
CCTATGTTCCGGAAAGTCTGGCGGCGGATATATTGTCCGAGGTCAATCAGGCTTATCCCGATCTGTCGCTGGGGAGCTATCCGTTCGGTATTTTCCCTGAGGAATTTGGTACGCAGCTGGTGATACGCGGGCGCGACAAGGCGCAGCTTGATGCCGCGACCGAAGCCCTGATTGCCGGTCTGCCTGAGGTGGTAAACACGGCAAAACAACGGTTTCCCGAGGCCCGGTTTGAGGAGTTGGTCGCGTGAGGCGTCTCTCCGTCTGGGCGGCGGCGGCCCTGTTGTCCGTAGCGGTACCGGCGGTGCTGGCGCAGCCCGCTGAAGTGGCGCATCAGGCCGCAGGTCTCAGGGATGCGGCATTGACCGCCAATGACTCCTATCGCTTTGTCGAAGACCTGACGACGCGTTTTGGCGCGCGTCCGGCAGGGTCTGAGTC
>JBCEBX010000363.1:0-9987 GCA_039206455.1 Asticcacaulis sp. | reverse complement strand
GCCTTCGGGCGTGATGCGGTCAGCGGGTATCTCTACGAAGAAATCCGTGATCTGGTGGGCGATATTGGCGCTCAGGCCATACAGGCCATCATCGCCTCAAGCGCCAGCAAAAGCTCAGGCATAGTCGCTACCCTGATCGGGCTGGTGACTCTGATCATTTCCGCTACCGGCTTCTTTGCCCAGCTTCAGGACGCCATGAATGCGGTATGGAACGTTGATGAAAACCAGAAACGCCACTGGTCATGGTTCATCCGCAAGCGCGTTCTGTCTTTCGCCCTGATTGTCGGCATAGGCTTCTTGCTGCTGATTTCACTGGTCATTTCCGCCGCATTGACGGCGCTTAACGCTTTTGTTTCTGATTATACGCCAGTTTTCATGGCCCAGATAATCAATCATGCCGTATCTTTTATCGTTACGACCTTCATGTTTGCCATGGTTTTCAAAATCCTGCCGGACGTCAGAATCAGATGGCGTGATGTCTGGGTCGGTGCCGCTATCACCGCCATTCTGTTTTCAATCGGCAAATATCTGATCGGGCTTTACCTCGGTCAGAGCGCCCTAAGCTCGGCCTATGGTGCCGCAGGGTCGCTGATCGTGCTTCTGGTCTGGATCTACTATTCCACCCAGATATTCTTTTTCGGTGCTGAATTTACGCAAGTCTATACCCGCCACTTCAGCACCGAAATTACACCCCGCGCCCATAGAAGGCCCTGAGTTACGATTCTGCCCCGTCACGGGTGGCACCGACGCGCTGCGCCAGAGCCGCCCCCATAAAGGCATCGAGATCACCATCCAGAACCCCCTGACTGTCAGAGGTTTCCACGTCCGTGCGCAGATCCTTGACCATCTGATAGGGTTGCAGAACGTAGGATCGGATCTGATGTCCCCAGCCAATGTCTGTCTTCTGGTCCTCAAGCGCCTGCTGGGCAGCTTCGCGCTTTTGCAGTTCCACCTCATAGAGCCGCGCGCGCAACATCTTCCA
The DNA here is from genome assembly GCA_039206455.1 of Asticcacaulis sp. Classification (GTDB taxonomy): domain Bacteria; phylum Pseudomonadota; class Alphaproteobacteria; order Caulobacterales; family Caulobacteraceae; genus Asticcacaulis. The sequence continues at coordinate 9,005 of JBCEBX010000363.1, read as the reverse complement.
GGCTTCGTCACGGTTCGCATGTTGCGAACGACCGGCCTGACACGCAACCGCAATGCCGGTTGGTATGTGCGTTAGGCGCACCGCCGAATCGGTCTTGTTGATATGCTGACCGCCTGCACCTGAGGCGCGATAGGTATCGGTGCGCACATCCGCCGGATTGATGTCGATTTCGATCGTGTCATCTACCACCGGATAGACCCAGACCGAGGCAAACGAAGTGTGGCGGCGAGCGTTGGAATCGAAGGGTGAAATCCGCACCAGACGGTGCACGCCGGCTTCGGTCTTCAGCCAGCCATAGGCGTTCGGCCCTTTGATGGTCAATGTCACGGACTTGATGCCCGCCTGTTCGCCCGGGGTTTCTTCTTCGATTGAGACGCTCATACCATGCTGGGTCGCCCAGCGCGTATACATACGCAACAATATACCTGCCCAGTCACAAGACTCCGTGCCACCGGCGCCGGAATTGATTTCGACATAGGCATCATTAGCATCGGCTTCACCGGACAGGAGGGCCTCAAGTTCGGCCCTTGCCGCCCGCTCCTTGATGCCCTTGAGCATCATACGGGCTTCCTCAAGCAGGTCCTCGTCGCCTTCCATATCCGCCAGTTCGGCGTATTCCAACGCATCTTTCAGGTCTTTGGACAGGGCATGAACCGCATCCATGGCGTTCGCCAGACGGGTCCGTTCCCGCATGACGGCCTGAGCGTCGTCCGGCTTGTCCCACAAGGTCGGGTCCTCGACCCGCGCATTCAGTTCATCGAGTTTTCTGAGCGCCACATCCCAGTCAAAGACGCCTCCTGAGCAATCCGATGGATTGCTCGATGTCGGTGGCAGAAGCCTCCACATCCAGTCGCATGTTAATTCCTTAAGTCCTGAATATTCAATTGGTCGGGATACGTACCCGCGTTCAACTTGGCAAGGCTTTCCTAATCCTCATCCACATAGCGCGGCGGTGGTGTCGCGCGTGACGGATCAAACGGCACCAGATCAGGCGCGGTTTCGGTCAGACCATCACGCCATACCTCCGTGTAGGGACGCGGCCCCTGCTCCACCACCGGTGCTTCGACCGGTTTTGGCTCTGTGCCGGGACGGAAGGCCTCTTCGTGACCGCGAACCGAAACATAGACCGCGTCTTTCGGTTTGTGGAACTCCTTAACCGGCTTGCCTTTGTTTGCCGTCTTCATGAAATCGACAAAGATCGGCAAAGCCGTCTGGCCACCGGTTTCAGACGAGCCCAGCGGACGATTATCATCAAAACCGATAAACACACCCACCACCAGATCGGGTGAGAAACCGACAAACCAGGCGCTGCGATATTCGTTGGTCGTACCGGTCTTGCCGCCAATCGGGCGCTCAAGAACCCGCGCACGCGTTGCCGTACCGCGTTGAACGACGCCCTGCATGAAGGAATTGACCTGATAGGCAACAATCGGATCCATCACCTGCTGACCATCGGGAACAAGGCGCGGCGATTCCGTACCATCAAACGCCCTGCGACAACCCGACGGACAGTTACGGCGCTCGGCCTTATAGATCATCTTGCCTTCATGATCAGAGACCGTCTCAATCAGGTGCGGTGTCACCCGACGCCCACCGTTGACGAATAACGAATAGGCCGAAGTCAGCATAAAGGGGGTCGTTTCCGCAGCCCCCAGCGCGTTCGGCAGATAGGGCTCCATCTTGTCGACCGCGCCATAGGATATGACCTTTTGCGCGACATTCTTCATGCCCACCTTGTCAGCCAGACGTACCGTCATGGCATTACGCGACAATTCAAGCCCCTTACGCAGGGTCTGCGGCCCGTAATAGGTGCGCGAATAATTGCGCGGTGCCCAGACCGAACCGCCCGCACCACGGAAGCTGATCGGGCCATCGACCACAATAGAGGCCGGTGTGAAATCCCCCTCAAGCGCCGTGGCATAGATGAACGGCTTGATGGCCGAACCGGGTTGTCTGCGCGCCTGCGTCGCCCGATTGAATTTCGACAGGGAATAGCTGTAGCCGCCGACCATGGCCATGACGCGGCCCGTCCACGGATCAACCGCCACCAGCGCACCATTGACCGCAGGCACCTGATGCAGACGATAGACGCCATTGCTGCCGGTCGGTGAGACAAACACCAGATCACCGGCCTTAAGGCCCGCCCCGCCTCGCGCCCAGCTCAGGTCTTCACCGCGCAAGGTGCCGCTGTCGCCATTGGACACCAAACGGATGCCTCCCGATCCCGGACGATCGACCTGAGCCGCCTGCCATTCGGGCCGCTCAAACGGGGCCTGACGGTTCTCAGCCAGCGCCGTTTCCGCCTTGCCGGCCAGATCCTGCCAGCCTTCGGAAAGCTCGACATTACCCCACGCCCCGCGCCAGCCATGGCGACGATCATAGACCTCAAGCCCGTCCATCAGCGCAATACGCGCCGCTGTCTGCAACCTGGGGTCAAGGGTTGTTTTGACGTAGTAGCCCGAAGAATAGATGTCTTCGCCAAACAGATTTTTCGCGCGGCGCTCAACTTCGGCAACAAAGAAATCGGCATCGCGGTATTTGGCCCGTTGGGGCGCGGCCTGCACCACAAGGTCTTCTTTTTGCGCGGCCTGCGCTTCGGCCTGCGTGATCCAGCCGACCTGTGCCATTTCCCCCAAAATCCAGTTCCGGCGAGCGATGGCCTGCGCCTTACGGCGTGACGGATGATAGTTGGATGGGCCCTTGGGCAGCGCCGCCAGATAGGCCATCTCAGACAAAGTCAGTTGATCAACCGATTTGCCAAAATAGTTAAAGGCGGCGGTCGCCACACCATTGGAACGATAGCCGAGATAGATATCATTCAGATAAAGTTCAAGAATCTGCTCTTTACTGAGCGAGGTCTCAAGCCTCCGCGCCAGAATCACTTCTTTCAGCTTGCGCCCCAGCGTCCGCTCATTGGTCAGAAGGACGTTTTTAGCCACCTGCTGGGTGATGGTTGATCCCCCCTCAAGCCTGCGCCCCTGCGCGGCATTTGAGACGTTTTTCATCATGGCGCGACTCAGGCCGCCGATATCCACACCCGAATGCGTGAAGAAATTACGGTCTTCCGCCGCCAGAAACGCCTGAGTCAGCCGCTCGGGCAGACGGTTATAGGGCACAAATATCCGCCGCTCCTGCGCATATTCGCCAATAAGCGTGCCGTCCCAGGCAAATACGCGGGTGGAGGTCGGTGGCCGGTAGTCAGCGATTTCATTACCATCCGGCAGATCGTGAAACAGCCAGGCCGCATATATAGCCATGGCAAATCCGGCTACAGCGACGGTGACCATCATGATCACGCCCGCTACGGCAAACCAGCGTTGTGACAGCAGGTGTGACGCTGACCGGTGTTCTGAGGGTTGTGGCAAACGACCTCCGTAGCCTCGGGTGAGGCTTAATCATAGTTCTGCGCCGTATGTATCAAACCGTACGCAGCAGGCATAGCCATTGTCTGAAATTTCACCCTGTTGCGGCTTTTTTTCGGCATACCGATCATGAAAAAACCTCGCCACAAAGGACGAGGTTGATCCGGAAGACTATAGTTTTTGGCTTTTTAAGGGATCAGCGCAAAGGAGGCATAGGCCACATCATTAGCGAAATACTGATCAATGGCCTTGGTCACCTGCCCCATCATCCGCGACTGATAGCCCGAATCATTGAGCAGTTTTTCATCCTCGACATTGGACATAAAGCCCATTTCAAACAGGATGGCCGGAACATCGGCCGCCAGCAGAACCACAAAACCGGCCTGCCTGTGACTTGATTTTACAAGCGGTGTAGTGCCCTCAAGTTTACCCAGCATCAACTCCGCAAAGGTCGCCGAGCGGTTCTTGGTCGCCCGCTGCGTCAAATCGACCAGAATACGATTGACCATCTTGTCATCAGACGCCTTGGGCAAGGACCAGTCACCAGCATTCATGGCGTTGCGCGCTGCCCGTTCTGTACCTGAGTCAGACAGGGTATAGACGCTGGCACCGCGCGTACCCGGACTGGCGCTGGCGTCGGAATGCAGTGATATAAACAGATCAGCATTGGCGTTGCGCGCAATACGCACCCGTGCCACCTTATCCACATAGGCATCGGTTTCACGCGTCATGATGACCCTGTAACGACCGGTGGCCTCAAGCTTCTTTTTCAGTGTCTTGGCTGCCGCCAGATTGACATCTTTTTCCCATGAAAAACTGCCTCTGGCCCCGGGGTCCTTGCCGCCGTGTCCAGCATCGATAACAATGATCTTCTTTGCGTTACGCTTATCGACGACCGGCACCGCGGCGGCACGCGGCTTGGGCGTGGGGACTACAGCAGCCTGAACCACCTGAGGGGTAACGCCATTTTTCGGCACAACATCAATCACGTACCGGTAATGACCAACGCCGTCGCCGGGCGGCAACAGGAAACGCCGTGAAATTCTGGCTTCACCATTAAATTCAATTTTCAGACGCGTGATACCGGCCATGCTCTCAAGCTTCCACGAACGGATAAGCCCGCGCCCCTCACCGGACTGTCCCTTGGGGATACCGCCTCCCGAAAGACCGAGCACCGCCTGTGAATAGTCTGTGTCACGACTTAAAAGTTCACCACGCACACTGGAGTCCAGATCGATGACCAAACGGGTCTGGGATTGCGTCCCCCCCAGTCTGACCTTTACCGTATCAGCCTTGTCTGCGGCGGCTACGGTGGGCACCTCAGCCACGGCCACACTTATGGTGGCGGCCATGAGCGCGCCGGCCCAGACCTTACCGGCTGCCTTAAAGCGGCCTATTCCTACAAAGCGGCAAAATTGCCGGATCATATAATTGCTCCACGCATCACATATTTTATGTTTGTGTGTAAACTCTTACGCCACACCCGTAGCTATCCCGTTAACGCAGAAAACAATTGACGACTTTTCTTTTTGAAGTGCATGTTGCATAGTAACATGTCCTCTTTGAGACCAAAGGCGGGGTTTATTTCTCCCCGGCCGTATGACCAAGGTGGCATGTTGCAGATTTCGGGGCAAACTCCGGGCCGGTTCGCTTAGTTCAGCGCCTTATATGTCCGACTGGTATTTGTGTAACGAAATGAAGAATTCAAAGCCCTGACGGCGACGCACTCGCGCTCAAGATCAGGCTTTGCACAGACGAAGATATCCGGTTGGTTTTTCCCCTCAGGATATAAGCGTCACCCTGAATAGATTTAACGCCACGCCCCTTTAAGGCCGACGCGTCCAGTTTTTAAGGTATCAACCTCCCCTATGGGCTGTGCTGCTATTATATTGCCGTTGTCCTCAGTGACCCGATGCGCCACGCGCGCCGGAGCGGCCAGATGCGCACGCCTCTCAACCCAAATTCGTCACCGTTCATTATCGTCCCCAGTCCCCAAGGGTTCGCCCGGGCTTCTGTGCGCGCGACTGACACGGTGCCGAGGAGCACTCTATGTCCAAAACTATGTTGATAGACGCGACGCACGCGGAAGAAACCCGCGTCATCGTGTTGAACGGATCCCGCGTCGAGGAATTTGATTTCGAAAGCCACGCACGCAAACAACTGCGTGGCAATATATATCTGGCCAAGGTAACGCGCGTGGAGCCATCGCTTCAGGCGGCCTTTGTTGAATATGGCGGAAACCGTCACGGTTTTCTGGCTTTTAATGAAATTCATCCGGACTATTACCAGATTCCGGTCGCTGACCGCGAAGCCCTTATGGCTGAGCTGGCGCGAGAAGCTGCCGCCAATCAGAGCGCTAAAGATCACGGCGATGAAAACGGCGAGGAAGAGGATCATGATGATCATGACGACCTTCCTGACGAAGAGCGCCGCCTGCGCGCCCACCTGATCAAGCGCTACAAGATTCAGGAAGTCATCAAACGCCGCCAGATTCTTCTGGTGCAAGTCGTCAAGGAAGAACGTGGCAACAAGGGCGCGGCCCTGACCACCTACATGTCACTGGCCGGTCGTTATTGCGTACTGATGCCCAATACCGCCCGTGGCGGCGGCATCTCGCGCAAGATCACGAACTCGACCGACCGCAAGCGCCTTAAGACCGTCGCTGCCTCGCTTGAGGTGCCGCAGGGCATGGGCCTGATCATCCGCACGGCGGGCGCCAAACGCACCAAGCAGGAAATCAAGCGCGACTATGACTATCTGCTGCGCGTCTGGGAAAACATCCGCGAAACGACTCTGCAATCCAATGCACCGGCCCTGATCTATGAAGAAGAAGATCTGGTTAAACGGGCTATCCGCGACCTGTTCGACAAGGACTTTGATTCGGTTCTGGTCGAAGGCGAGGACGGTTATCGTTCGGCCAAAGAATTCATGCGCATGATCATGCCGTCCCAGGCCAAGAAGATTCAGCTCTACAAGGCCAATTCGCCGCTGTTTGCCCGTTATGGCGTCGAAGACATACTGAACCGTATCTATTCGCCGGTCGTGCCCCTGAGGTCGGGCGGCTATCTGGTTATCAACCAGACCGAAGCCCTTGTGGCCATCGACGTCAACTCCGGCAAATCGACCAAGGAACGGAATATCGAAGCCACGGCTTTGAAAACCAACCTTGAGGCCGCCGAAGAAGCGGCCCGTCAGATGCGTCTGCGCGATCTGGCCGGTCTGGTGGTCATCGACTTCATCGACATGGATGAGGCGAAAAACAACCGCGCCGTCGAAAAGAAACTGAAAGACGCGCTGTCCGAAGATCGTGCCCGCATCCAGATGGGCAAGATTTCCGGATTCGGCCTGATGGAAATCAGCCGTCAGAGACGCCGCACCGGTTTCCTTGAGGGCACAACCGTTGTCTGTCCGCACTGCGAAGGTCAGGGGCGTGTCCGTTCGGTCGATTCCTCAGCCCTTACGGCCATGCGTGCCATCGATCTTGAGGCCATGACCCATGGCGCCGGTGCCATCACCATCAAGCTGCCGCAGCCTGTGGCCCTTTATGTGCTGAACGAAAAGCAGGTGCATCTGGCGAAACTCAGGCTCGAATGGGGCCTGAAGGTCAATGTCGAGATCGATCCGGATCTCAGCCATGCCGAATTTGAAATCACCCGCACGGTTCATGCCGATGAGGTCGATTTCACACCGCCGGTACGCCCTGAGCCGATTATAGATCTCGGCCCCGATATCGAAGAAGACGAAATCGACGACGAGGAAGTTGACGACGAAGCCGTCTCTGAACGTGACAGCGACGATAGCGAAGCGACATCAGAAAACGGAAATGGCGATCGGAATGGCCGCCGCAACCGCCGCCGCAGACGTCGCGGCGACAGGGGCGACCGCGAAGAGCGCAAGACCGACGAAACGGCCTCCGATGAAGCCTCTGACACAGATAATGACGATGGCGAAAACGGCAGCGAAGGCGAAGACCCACGTGGCCGCAAACGTCGCCGTGGCCGTCGCGGAGGTCGTCGTGGGGGCTTCGACAGCCGTCCGCGCGAAACCTATGGCTGGGTACGCGCCCGCACGCCGTCGCTCGAAGACCCCTATGTGTGGATCGATCCGCATGAGGAGCACCAGAAGCGTTTTGAAACCCCTCAGGGTGAAGACAAGTCGCAGGTGACGGACGCAAATACCTCTGAGGCCTCTGTTCTGGGCGAAGCCACGCAGTCACCAACCTCTCTGGTGCCTGAAGGTCTGCAAAATCAACCGGCACGTAAGGGCAAACGCCCACCACGTCGCGGTCGCAGAGGTTCCGGTGCTGAGGAAGCAGTCGCTGAAACCGCCACCGAAACGGAAACTCTAACCGTTGAGCTTGAGGCCCCGCTGCCCGAAGTCAAAACGGAAAGTGCGGAACCTCTCGAGGCAGAAATTTCCAAACCTGCCCGGCGGACACGCACACGCCGCAAGAAGACCGACGTTACGGAAATATCTGAAAACACAGAAGCTGAGGCACCTGTGACTGTGGCCGAAACAGTTGCGCCCGAACAGACCCCGGAGTCCGTAGCGGAAACGGTTTCAGAACCAGCCGCCGTAGCCGAAGCGCCCATCGAAGCTACTGCAGAACCTTTGGTGACGTCCTATGCACCAAGCGTCAGCGAACCGGTAGAAACGGATCCATCCGAAATATCCACCCCGCCGGAAAAACCCAAGCGCGGCTGGTGGCGACGCTAACCCACTGCAAAGCCTCCGGTTTTCACCGGAGGCTTTTTCATTAAGCGCAGCAGACTTGCCTCAGGGCCTTAGATTTGTCACTGTTGCCGCTATATATTGCGGATTGGGGATTCATAGGGCGTATATGATGGCGTTTGGCGATCTGATCAGAAACAGGCTTAAACCGCTGGCGGCAGCCTCGATGATGGCGCTCGGCCTGATCAGTTTTTCGCCCAAGGCGGACGCACAATCGATCATCCGTGACACCGAAATCGAATTGTTTCTGAAGACCGAAACAAAGGTTATTCTCGACGCCTCCGGCCTCAATCCTGATCAGGTGCTGTTCCTGCTGATTGCCGACAATCAGCTTAACGCCTTCGCCACCTCGCGTCAGATTATCGGTCTGAATACCGGCCTGATCCTTGAAGCTGAAACCCCCAACGAGCTGTTTGGCGTTATCGCCCACGAAGCCGGTCACCAGAGCGCCGGTCACACAGTCCGTTCGGACGAAATCTATCAGGCAGCCAAGGCCCCCATGGCCATATCACTTGGCCTAGGCATTATCGCCCTGTTGGCTGGTGCACCGGATGCCGGTGCGGGCCTGCTGGCCAGTTCGCAGACCTTTGGTACGCTTGGCGCGCTGCGTTACATGCAGACACAAGAATCTGCCGCTGATATTGCCGGCATTAAGGCTTTGGAACGCGCAGGCATGTCGGGCAAGGGCATGCTGACCTTCTTTGAGCGCTTCCGTAACGCCGAAACCTTCAGTAATGCCGAACGCTATCAGTATTTCCGCAGCCACCCCCTATCTCGTGACCGGATTGGTGTCCTGCGCAAACTGGTGGAAGCCCAACCCCATTACAATGCCGTCGATACGCCGAAAACCATCTATCAGTTCGATATCATGAAGGCGAAGTTATCAGGCTTTCTGGAGCATCCGATCTATGT
>JBCEBX010000362.1:0-2501 GCA_039206455.1 Asticcacaulis sp. | reverse complement strand
CTGATCATGCGCACATCGTGGCCCAACCGCGTCAGGCCGACGCCGACATTGGCCTCAGCCCCGCCGACATAGGGCGTCAGTTCAGGCAGGCTATAGAGCGGATCACGCCCTGCCGTCGTCAGACGGATCAGGAGTTCGCCAAAGCAGGTAAAGGCGTCAGACATATCAGCGGCATTCCGTATTTATGAGATGATCCGGATTTAGAACCTTTGGCCCGTCCGGTCGAGACATATTCCATAAAAAAAGCGCCGGATTGCTCCGGCGCCAGAGGTATAGTTTGGAAAAAGAAAAAGGAAAACGCTTACTGATAGAAAGCATCCCGCTCGAAGACGGGACGCCGCCTCTGAATACCGTTAGTGCTTGTAACGGAAACCGAGATAGAACTGACGCCCCGATTCAGAGTAGTCATAAAGCAGGTCCTGAGCCGTATTGCCGTACGGTGTATTATAGGCAACGAAGCGGTCATCAGGCTCATTGGTCAGGTTAATACCTTCGAAGATAAAGGTCAGTTTGTTATTAACCTTGTAGCTAATCTGGGCATCGATATTGAAAGTTTCATTCTTACCCCAGAAGTCAGCTGATGAACCAGGATTCAACGCCGACAAGTAACTGTCGCGATAGGCAAAGGCTACACGACCGGAAACCTGCGGCCCTTCATAGTAGATGGTTGTGTTCCAAGCTTTTGGTGAAAGTCCCAGAAGCTTTTCACGTGTCGTCGTCGTCGCTGTTGGTGACGTGTAGTATTCAATATCCGAATCTACGTTCGTATAGTTGAAAATACCGCCCGTACGACTCAGGATGCCTGGCAGGAAGGTAAATGGCTTCTGGAGGCTAAGCTCCCATCCCTTCAACTCACCGCCCGGCGTATTGATCGGCTGGGTGCGCTGAACTGTCTGATTGGCAGGCAAGCCATAATCCAGTGGATCATAACCCAGTTCCGTCATAAGGATTTCGCTGCGCACAGACTGAATGTAGGTTTTAATATCCTTGCGGAAGAAGGCCAGTGTCACCAGCGTGTCGCGGTCAGGATACCATTCAATCGAGAGATCCTGTGTATTTGCACGCACCGGATCAAGATAAGGATTACCCGTCGTCACAGTCTTAGTTGCAGAGGTGGCATCCAGGTCACCACCACCCGGCACCATTTGCAGCAGGGTTGGACGCGCCATGGTCTTAGCTGCCGCCACACGAATGAATAGATTGCTAAAGGGCTCGACCGTCAGGTTGAATGAAGGCAGGCTGTCCTTATAGCTGCGTTCAACCGAAACAACTTCAATTCCATTGGATGTACCGCCGCGCAGGCCTCTCACATTAAGGCTTGTTTCCACTTCACGTGTACCGATGTTACCACGGTACGGGATACCGGCAACATCACCACGGAAGTCAAGTTGCACAAACCAGCCTTCACTGACTTCCTTGGCGTAACGGTTGTTACCACGGGCGCCAGCATTGGTGGTGTTAACGGTGAACTGCCCCCACTGATTAGTGCAGTTACAGTTGTAATCAAAGTCAGACCGAATGGCATCAAGGTTAGGGATTAGATAAGTATTGCCGCCAACCGATACAGTCTGTGAGTATTTAGTAATATCGCCATTTATCGCAGTTGCAATTGCACCGCTCGCATTTTCATCCGCAGATGCGCCATTCAGCGTACGACGTGCTTCAAAAGATGTGAAGACGTAAGTTTTGCGAGAAACGCCACCCTTAAGCGTGAAATTATCGGTCAAATCGTATTTAAGATCGATTTTGGCCGTATCAAACTTGTTGGTAACACCTTGTGGACGTAAGCGTATAAGAGAAGCATCACCAGGCAATTCCGGTTGACCGCTTGGAACAGTGGCAGCATAGGTCCAGTAACAAGCCTGGTCCGGAGTACATCCGGTCGATGATGTACCATAGTTAAACTTAGGTGCAGTCATGTCCGAATAGTCATAGGAATAGCCATCGACATCATAGGATTCGAACGTGAACGTAGTCTGTTCGGGGTTCTTAAGCTGCGACTTGGAAGAACCGATCAGCACCTTCGATGAGAAGCGATCCGACCAGTTTTGGTCCCAGGTAAAGTTCAATTGATTGAACTCGGTCTTCAGTTCATCGAAGCGATGTTCCGAACGGATATCGACATCATTGAAAGTTCCTTTGATTAGGGTGCCTTCATCGTCGATTTCATAATTATAGATGTCAGTTTGCGGAAGACCATTACGCGCGCGGCTGAAAGAAATGGCTTCAATTTCCCATTCGTCACGATTGGCCTCAAAGGTAGCGTGCATGGCATCGATAGTCAGCAATGTGCTGTCGAACGGGCGCACCTGCAATGAACCGGTGAGTCCCAGACGCTTCTGGTCAGTCTCAAAATGGCTGTACCGTGGGATACGTGGGTGTAATGCACGGCTGATCCGCTGCGCTTCCCCCGTCAAAGTCGGGTTCTGGGCATGTACTTCCGTCGTATTACACCGGCCCCGGTTAGCTGAGTTAACCCCCTGATTGGTACAGATTGGAAT
>JBCEBX010000361.1:0-2503 GCA_039206455.1 Asticcacaulis sp. | reverse complement strand
ATGAGGAGGTTGGCGGGCTTGATGAGGTCACAACCGTTCTGCCGCATCGCGCCAAGGGCTGGCTTTATCAGTCGACCAATCCCGATCTTGAGGGGCGGCATCAGGCCAAGCCGACATTTGAAGACGTGCGGGCGCTGACGCGGGCGGGGGCAATGGCCTTTGCGGCTGATCTGGCGCGCATCGCGGGCATGCAGCTTGTGCCGATCAGTGGTGACGGGGCAGGCGTGAACGATATTACCGCGTCATCCGCCGCTCTGATGCGGGAGGCCGGAGAGGCCCTAAGCGAGGTGGCGCAGGCCGTGGCCGATGGTCAGATATCGTCCAATGAGCGGGCGCGTATGATTTCAGCCGTCAGTGACGTGTCTCAGGCGGCGTTGGTTTTAATCCGAAAACTTAAGAAAACCGGAGGTGAGGGACATGTGTAAACAGGTCGCGGTGAGGTGCGTTTATCGCACGGCGGGGTGGCGCGGAAACGCCTTCGTCGTCACGGTTGCTGTTGATGGCAATGGCGTCATTCACGGTATTGAATTGTCGGCCCATGTGGTGCGCAAGAAAGAGGCGCTGATCCAGCTTGATCGCGCATTGGCCTATTGCCGGTTGCTGATTGCCGATGGGGCCATGGGCGGCGGGCTGGTGGCCGATGTGTTGCGGGAACTGCCGGACACTCTGGCGTTTGAGATTGAGCGCCTGATCCTGCTGGAAGTGGCGGCGGTGCAGATGCTTCATGGCGGTGCGCCTGCGGCACTGAGCGCGGTCCTTAGTCGGAGGGCGGTGTGATGTTGAATGTCCGTAAAGGTGGCCCGTGGTCAGATAACGACCGTGATGAGGTTCTGAAACGGTGGAATGCCGGAGAAAGCGCGGCTGAGATTGGCAAGCGGTTTGGCGTTAGCCGTTCCTCTGTGCTTTCGGTTGTTCATCGTGTCCGTGGCGCATCGGGTGAAAGTCGGGAAACGCGTGATGAACGCGGGCGGCGCAATGGTGCGATGAAAGGCGTGATCGCCAAATCCGTGAGGTCCAAAGCCCCGCCAACCCTTAAGGCCGTTCCGTCTCTGGATGCGGATTTTACACCAGCCCAGATCAAGGGTCGCAAGGCTGGCCGTGCGTCGGCACTGGCGCAGACGCAACTGCGCCCCCAGACCGTCAGTCTTAAAGAGGTTACGGTTTCTGATGAACATATGGCTGAGGCGGTGGCGGGTCTGATTGACGGTCTGGCGGATGCTCTGCGCGTGCCGGAGGCTGGGGGCACAGGCGGGGTTAGCCTTATGGCGCTGCGGGCTGGTCAATGTCGTGGCCCGAAGGGCGAGGGGCGAGCCGGTGAGCCTTTGTTTTGTGGTGCGCCGGTTCGTGCCGTGCGGCAATCCTATTGCGAGAGCTGTCATCAGGCGCTTCATGCGCCAAAACCACAGGCGAGACAGTTAGACCGGTCATTTACCCGTCAGGCGGTGCGTCATGGATGGTAACCCGTTTGTATTGGCTGACCAAACCGCCACTGTGCGGGCGCAGGCGGTGGCCAAAGCGCGGCTTGAGATGGCGACGGCCATGATTGTCATATTCGATCTGGGGGGGGGCATGGCTGAGGTCATCAAGGCCACAGATGCCGCCCGTTCGGAATTAGGCCGCAGACGGGCCGAAGCCCTCATGCGTGCGGGGTGGGTGGTTTAATGTCGGAAGCGGTACGCGATAAATTGCGCAAGCTGGCGGAACTGGCTGCGCGGGGCGTGGGCGGCGAAGCGGAAAACGCAGAGGCCATTTTCCATAAACTGTGCCGGAAACATGGTTTTTCACCGTCTGATTTTGAGGACGGGACTGATCCGGCTGAAACTGTGTGGTTTAGCTTCAAGTCACAACCCGAAAAGGCGTTGCTGCAACAGCTTTCAGCCATGGTCACCGATAGTCGTGACGTCCCTACGTGGAGCCGACGCGCAAAACCCAAGACGATAGGCTTTGATCTGACGAAGGCGCATGCGGCGGAGGTTCGCTTCCTGTTTGCGATCTATCGTGCGGCATGGGCTAAGGAGGTGGATCGCCTGTATCTGGCGTTTGTCCATAAGCACCACATTTTTGCGCCCACACCAACCGAAAGCGCAGGCTCTTCAATGAGTGAGGCTGAACGGGAGCGTTTATTTGCGATGGTCGGAAGCCTTGAGACGGTTTCCGTTAACAAGGCGATTGCCGACGGGCGGAATAAATGAACGACCATGTTTCACAGCCCGCGACCATGCCGCATAATATTGAGGCAGAACAGGCGCTTATCGGGTGCCTGTTGTTCGATAATGCCGCGTTCGCACGCATTGAAGGCATAGTCGAGCCGGATCAGTTTTATGAGCCGTTTCATCAGAAGTTATTCGGTAACATCGTCCGGCTCATAAGAGATGGCAAGGCGGCAGAGCCGATTACACTGGTTGACCGTTTCAAGGATGACAAGGCGTTTGAGGCCTTGGGTGGCATCGGTTATCTGGCAGATATGCTTGCGCAGACGCCGCCGTCCTATGCGGCCCCTGAC
>JBCEBX010000360.1:0-10181 GCA_039206455.1 Asticcacaulis sp. | reverse complement strand
GTGCAGATCTGCCAGCTATCGGATTCCGTATCGAAAATCCTGACCATGGCCACCTTTGCAGCTTACGACATTCGCGCCAACGGTTACTGATATGAAAAAAGGCTCCTGAAACACTCAGGAGCCTTTTTATTGTGCTTAGGTTTCCGCGCGTTCATCGACGGCCTTTTGGCGGGCAATCAACCACAGACAGAGCGCCACGGCAATGACGCCGATCAGGCTGGTATAGGTGAAAAACAGCACATATCCGGCCCCAAGGGCTTCACGACTAACCCCCAGACTTTGCGCCCCCTCGGCAAAGGATATGGCGGGTAAACCCGCAAATAGCCCCTTCAGGCCAGAAGCTATACCGCCGGAATCCGCGCCCTGTGCCGTCACTTCGATAATCTTGCCTGACTGTGACGACAACAACTTGCCCGGCAAGGCATAGAGCGAGGTAAACAGGGCATATTGCTGGGCCGCATAACCTTTGGAAATCAGCGACGACATATAGGCAATAAGCACCGTACCGGCCAGACCGCCTGACGCATTATCGATCCCCAGCGCAATGGCAAAGGCAAAGGCGTCATTGCCCTGCGTCGCCAGCCAGGCATAGCCCATATTGGATAAGGCGCCGACGACCGCCCCGACAATCAGCGATACCTTCATGCCGAAACGAGCCATGAGGTAACCGCCAAGCCCGACACCGGCCATGGTCATGATCACACCAAAGATTTTACGTACCTCGGCAATGACCGGCAATTCAAAACCCAGATCGACGTAAAAGGCCCCGTTCACATTCAAAAGGAAATCAGCCACACGATACACACAGATCGTCGCCAGTATCAGCCAGGCCAGATTGTCGTAGCGCTGGAAAAAAGCGAGGATAGGTACCACAAAGGTCTGCCGCAGATAGGCACCGGGACGAGTCAGTTTTCCGGGTAGAGGGATACAGGCCAGTGCCATCAACCCCAGCCCGACCGCCACAGCCGGGAACTGTAAGAAGATGCCCGTTTCGCGGCTTGTCCAGACACTTTTGGCCGCCAAAAACGCCTCTTCTGTACCAAAAAATCCCTTAAAAAGGTCGATATTTGCCGTCAACCCCGCCCCTAAAAGGCAGATGGCCAGAAGCATGACCGCCAGACGACCAGCCCATTCGAGGGCTTCCAGCGGTGGATTTTTCGGCGCATCGCCATATTCGATAGGGCGAACCCTGTGCTCAGCTTCCTTGGGCGCCAACAGTACACCAATGACCCCTAACCCCATCAGGGCCGCCATAAGCGCATAGGCAAATCCCCACCCCAATGTGTCGGCCAGCATCAGCGGCACAATACCGGAGACAAAGGGCGCAACCCGCGCGCCCCAGGCATGCATGGTCGCCATAACCCCTTGACGGGATTCGGAATCTCCGGCGGTTTCAATGCGCCAGGCGTCAATAACAATATCCTGCGTCGCCCCCGCCAGACCGATAATCACCGCCACCAGCGCCATCCACGCCAGATGCTGCTGCGGATTAAGACTCGATATGCCCCATAAGCCCAGAATGATCACCATCTGGCTCAGGAGAATCCAGCCCCGCCGGTGCCCGATCATGCGTGTCAGGCCGGGAAGGCCTACGCGGTCAAGCACCGGTGCCCAGACGAATTTCAGGCTATAGACAAAAGTGACCAGCGAGAAATAGCTGATCGCCGTCAGGGACAGGTTCTCTGACCGCAGCCAGACCGAAAGCGTATCGAAAATCAGTGACAGAGGCAGACCTGAGGAGAAGCCCAACAGGATCATCACCAGCGCCGGACGCTGGAAAAACGGTTTCAGCCGGTCGCGGCGTGAAACCTTAGGCGTATCCCCTGAGGTAGAGTCTGGGGCGGAATCTGACATGTGAAACCCTGATAGCTGTCAACCGGACAGCCTATCTATCGGTTATTCACGCACTTTGACAATGGGGCTTGGCACGGTTACCGCACCAACGGGCAATGTGCTGCCTTAAGCTTACAACTTCGATAGGTTTGGTCAGAAAATCATTCATCCCCGCCGCCAGACAGGCCCGGCGGTCTTCTTCATAGGCATTGGCCGTTAAGGCGATAACCGGTGTTTTAAGTCCCGAAGCCCGTAATTTACGCGTTGTGCCAATCCCATCAAGACCCGGCAGGCCCAGATCCATAAAGACAAGGTCAAAACTCTGTACCTTAAGGATATCTATCGCTTCCTCACCCGATGAGGCGCGTTCGACCTGACAGCCTTCGCGTTGTAATAATATCTGCGCCAGCATGGCATTAACCGGATTGTCCTCAACCAGAAGCGCCCGAACATCCTTAAGTGTCGTTTCGGTCACCCGCTCATCTTCACTATCCGGTTTCAGGCTGGCTTTGGAAAGGGCCAGAACCCGCTCCTGCACCGATACCCGACGCAGCGGCTTAATGAGATATCCGGCCCAGCCCATTTCCCGCCATTGTGTAATCTCATCACGCTGTTCAGGGGCCAGCAGGATGAGGCTTCGCCGGTTAGGTGCAGGCACAGGTCCCGTCAGGCTTTTGCGGTCAGCCAGTAAAACCGTAGGGGAATTCTTGCCCCAATTTGTGAGACTCTGCACAAGCCTGACAGGTGTATGATCGCGCTCCAAATGGGTATTCACACCTGCGATGAGAACCGGATTATCGGTTAACAGGGTCACAGCTTCAGGCAGGGCCTCTGCGGTATTCCGGGGTCGCAAGCTATAGGGTGCTCGAAATTCGACGGTAAAATGTGAACCCACCCCCGGTTCGCTGCTTAGGTGCAGGGTCGCCTGCATGGCTTCCACCAGTTTTTTCACCACCACAAGCCCAAGCCCGGCCCCACCATATTGCGTGGCATGTGAGGAATGCACCTGACCAAAGGCTTCAAAAATACGTTCGCGGGCCTCGGCAGGAATGCCCTCACCTGTATCACGCACCCCAAAGCGGATCAGGCCCTCGGCTGTTAAAACCACATCAATAATCACCCCACCGCTACGGGTGAATTTGATAGCATTTCCGGCCAGATTGAACAGGATTTGGCGTAACCGGCCCTCATCCGCCTGGATGGAGTCAAGTTTCGGATCCAGCCGCCAGACAATTTCGATACCGTTCTGATAGGCGCGCGGTGAGAGCAGTTCAGCTACACTTTGCAGGAGCGGCTCTAATCTGACTGTGTGTGTCTCAAGATTAATATGGCCCGCTTCAATGCGCGCATAATCCAGAAGATCATTCACCAGCGTCATCAGGTGCTCGCCGGATTCCTGTGCCGTCCCCAGATAGGCTTTTTGTTCATCCGTCAGATGGGTGCGTGTCAGCAGCGATAACATACCCAGCACACCATTGAGCGGCGTACGGATTTCATGGCTCATCAGTTTAAAGAAATCTTCACGCGCCCGCAGATTATCCAGCGTCATCTGGGCGTTTGCAGTCTCAGCATTTATGGGCGTTACCGAAGAGGACATTCTGATCTCTGTCTGTATCCGAGAGACGTTGTTTTAAACGAAAAACCTTAATAAGCCGCTCACGAAACCGTCAAACCATGCGGTATTTTGTTATCACCCATACCCTCTTTAGATGTAGCACGACGATAGATCAGGGCTTCGGCTATGTGGCGTCGTAAAATGGGGGTAGCTTCTCCGCTCAGAGCACTTTCAAGGTCAGCAATAGTACGCGCCAGACGCACACAGCGTGTCCAGCCCCGCGCACTGAGGTTTGACTGTTGCGCCGCCTGCATCAGAAGCGTTTTGGCAGACTCATCTAAAGGCGCAATACGTTCCAGCGCCGAACCGGATGCCGTCGCATTAATCGCCTGTGAAGGTCCAAGCCCCAGAGCGTTCGCACGTTCCGCCTGAAGGCTTCGCGCCGCCGCGACCCGTGCCGCAACCTCTAATGAACCTTCGGCAGGGGATGGCAAGGCCATATCAGCCACAGTTACCGGTGGCACATCGATTTGCAGATCAATGCGGTCCATCATTGGCCCAGACACACGGCCCTGATAATCACGCTGACATTTCGGGGCCTTACCACAAGCGCCCTTGCCTATACCGCCCATACCGCAACGGCAGGGGTTCATCGCCGCAATGAGTTGCACCCGTGCCGGATAGCGGACATGATGATTGGCACGGGCGACAATAACTTCATGTGTTTCAAGGGGTTGACGTAACGCATCTAAGGCTTGAGGGGCATATTCCGGTATTATGTAGCAAACACACCTAAATTCCCGCTGCCCAAATCCCGATCCTCCTGTACCTTCCCCTACATGGAAATCGGCGAAATCATCAAATGGACTTTCATAGTCATATTGGGCGCTTTGAACATTGCGGTCATTGTGAAGGAATTCATCTGGCCTTGGCTACGCAAGAGGCTGGGTAAATGATGGAACGTCCTAATACCGTTGCAGGCTTAATGGCCAAGCGCGATGAACTAATCAAGCTGCGTAAATCGCTTGAAGCAGAGATATATAAAGTCACGTGCGACGTTGATCACCTGGATGCAGCCATCGCGCTGTTCGATCCCAAGAACACGCCAGCCGCCATAAAGCGTTATGCTATCAAGCATCGAGCGAAGAAGGGCACGGTACAGCAGTTTGTTATGAAGTATCTGCGAGAGGCGACAGAGCCGGTAACGTCGCGGGATATTACGGAAGGATGGGTGGAGGCCAGGGGGCTCAGAGCTGATCAGGAAACGTTTGTGATACTGAGGAAGCGAATAGGAGCTACGCTTACGAAATATCGTGGGCAGGGGATTATACAAGCCGTGGGAGATATCGATGGGTATCGCGCCTGGGTATTGACAACTGCATTTAAATCGATGCCGCCGAAGAGCTTGTCCCGGCTGAATACAGTGCACAAAGCTTATACGGGGCTTGGATGAAGTCGAGGCGCATATAGGAGAAGCGCCATCGAAAGTAGAATTTATGTAGATAAAACGTTGATATCCGTTGACTCCTTGTCCCATTATGGGAATCCTTCAAGGTCGTCCTCGAATCGTCAAAAGACCGCGTGGATTAGGCCCCACGCGGTCTTTTTTGAGGATGCTACCAAGGCATTGGTCCATCTCAGTTTAGACGCGGATTTAGAATCCGTTTGAAGGGTATGTCAAGTGCTTTGGTTTCCTCTAAACCATATTTAGGAAACCCAATAATGAATGTTTTTCAAATTCCACTTCCGCTTGTTCAGTATGAGTTTGAACAAGAAGTTATCCATCAACGAGTTAAAGATGGATACATAAACGCAACATCAATGTGTAAGGCGAATGACAAACAGTTCAACGATTACGCACGTTTGAAAACAACCCCACTATTTTTATCCGAATTGTCTTCCGAAACGGGAATTCCCGTTTCGGAGCTAGTGCAGTCAATTAAGGGAGGGGTTCCAGCCCTACAAGGGACATGGGTTCACCCTCAAGTCGCCATTAGTTTAGCGCAGTGGCTGTCACCAGTTTTTGCAGTTCGTGTCACTAAGTGGATTTTTGACTGGATGTCAGGCAAGGTGGCTGGGGGTAATCTGCCATATCATTTACGCCGCTATATGGCGAATTTGACTAATGTGCCATCGGGTCATTTTTCAATGTTAAATGAAATGACCACCGCTCTTATCGCGCCATTAGAGCATATGGGTTACGTGTTACCATCATCCATGTTGCCGGATATTTCAGAGGGTAGGATGTTGTGTAAGTGGGTACTTGACCAAGGGTACAATACCGACGAGTTGCCGACTTATAAGCATGTTTTCGAGGATGGTCGTGTCGTTTACCCGAAAGCGTATCCAAACAACCTCCTGGCAGATTTTAGAAGGCATTTTATAGAAGTATGGATGCACAAAAACGCTATGAGCTATTTTGGCCAGCGTGACCAAAATGCGATTAAATACATAGAGAACCTGCTATCATTACCAAATTATCGAGATATTGCAGGCTTTTTACCGGCAGCTTAGGTACGCTATAAACTTAGTAATGCCGCCCATTTCTAATGGGCGGCATTTTTATATGTGTTTGTGTAGACAGCAATAAGTCTAACCATACACGTGAGTCACCATCTGTACTCCGCTTCGATAAGCGCGGCGGCTACCTTGGCCCTAGTGTCCGACTTTACGATGATGCGCCCATCACGAATTCCGATATATCCATGCTCACTCTGGTAGTCCCGCACGATTTGAAACAGGTGCCCTCTCAGGCTGAACCAAAGCGCATCTCGCGGTTTTGAAGTTGTGTGATTACGCTGCACGTTGCCAATACCCCTTCCACTGCCTAGACACTGGATGCTCCATCGCAGCACCCACAATCAGCATGAACTGCTCACCGTTCGACACACGGCGGTGGCTTTCACGCCACGCCATTTCCGACGCATAGGCTCCGATATATTTTCCTGAGATGTGATGATGGGTGCCGATCTCGGCGCGACGGACACGTGAGAAGAAGCTCTCCGCGTTGTTAGTGCAGGCCCCATCCAAGGAATAGGCCTCCCTATGATTGATGCGCTTCAAGTCGAAATGGAACCCCAAGACATCCCAATGTCTGGCGTCGTCGGCATATATGGTTGCATCAGGCCGAGTGAATTCCTGCACTAGCGATACGCCTTCACCTTCCGTTTTGGTGATGAAGGGTAAGGTGCGTCCTCCACGTTCGCGTAATACAATAAGCACCTGACGTTTACCGGACTGGTTCTCAACCAGACGCCGGTTGCGCCGGTTCACTTTCTCATTGGTTGGTTTAACGTATCCGCCAAAGTAGGCCCCATCGACCTCGACCTCACCCGAGAGTGGCGATTTATCGATCTTCTGCCCTAGGGCTTCACGTAGCTTATGCGCCAGCACGAAGGCCGTCTTGTACTGAACATCCAGATCGCGTGACAGCTGAAGCGCACTATGCCCCTTCGCTCCATTCGCAAAAATCGCGATAGCGGCCAAAATGTCCCGCAGAGCCATCTTGTGGCTGGCGAAGATCGTATCGGTCGTCACTGAGAATTGGGCATTGCAGCCTTTGCATTTGAATATCTTCCGGGCTGTATAGCGGTAGACCGCAACACACCCACAGCGTGGGCAATAGGGCTCTCCTCCATTGTCTGCCCAACGGATGGCCTTGAATGTCTCAAAGGCAGCATCGGCTGTCATGCGCATCACCTTCGATAAGGAGAGCGTACGAGCAGCGGCAGATAGGAGAAAATGTTGTGTCATGTCCCGTATTTAATACCTAGGTATCAAATATAAGACTATTTTCATCTCGTAGACAAGCCCGAAAGTATCATTTATGATATCTTTTTTACTAAGAGTGTTACCATGACTGAAAAAACGGACTGGGAGAAGAAGGCCGCGAGCATTCTCAAGGCTGAGCTGAAACTCAAAAACCTCACATATGCAGAGCTTGTCGTGAAGCTGGCCGAGATAGGGGTAGAGGAGAAAGAGGCTAACGTGAAAAACAAGTTCTCTCGCGGGACGTTTTCAGCAGCTTACTTTTTGCAGTGCCTGACAGCGATTGGAACGACCAAACTGAGACTGGAAGATTAAATCTCAACCTTCTCAGGTAATTTGTTCGCCAGTTCGTCAAACAATTCCCTCGGCTCGATTCCGAGCGCTTTGGCGATTGCGTAGAACTCAAGCACATCGACTCTGCGTTGACCTGTCTCGATAAGCGAGATCATCGTACGCTCACGACCCAGGCGTTCAGCCAACTCCTCTTGCTTCAATCCAGACCTCTTCCGCGCATCCTTCAAGGTTCGGACAAGATGCTTGTGTGCGCCGGAAAATACGGTCTTGGACATAGCTGGGCCTGACGAAAACGAATCCAGCCCCTTGTCTATAGAGGGTCACTTCATGCGCGATTTTTCCACATTTTAACCCTTTCTCAATGCTCTCCCGTAAAATGGGTCATAGGGCTGGCCTCAAAACGAGGCCTAAAGATTAGGTGGAAAATGTCGAAAAGACGTGTGATCGTGAAAGTTATAAGCGCATCGGTTTTAGGCGGGCTGCTCCTGGCGACGAATTCGGCGCTGGCTTCAAGTGCCATGGATCGGGAGTCAGCGGATGAGTTAAGGAAACTGCCACCTAGGGCTAAATTTGAAATGGTTCAGGGCACTGAACGGATGCTGACCAATCTCGGAAAGCGGCCTTCAAAAATCCTATACTTGGAAGTCACGCCGGTAGGCGAAAAGTACATCACATGCGGCATTCACCGGTTTGCGGGAAAGAATACCTACTTCGCAATGGACGGTAGGGACATGGTCGGAACCTTCACGCTGGATACCAATAAAGACGGGTATAGGCGTGTAGGGTGCGGAGGAGAGAACGCAGCAGTGTTATGGGAACCTTAAACTAAAAACGGGGCCAATGGCCCCGTTTTCTTGCATTTTTTGTATTTTCTGATACGCTGATTAACGCGCATTTAGCTTTTAGCGTATCCTCAGGCGGGGCCGAGGACTGTTGTGCGGCAGACGCCCACACCTAGGTATTCAACATGAAAAGTAACTCAGAACTTATAGCTGCTGGCTTTGATCCCGCCCTCTGCACCGAGGAAGGCGTTCTTTGGGTAGACGGAAAAACCATTATACCTTGGGACAGTCCTCTTATAAATAAAGACGGTTTTAACCGGTTAAGCCACGATGCGAAAGATCGCGAGTAATCGTATTTTTAATTTCTTCTAGGACCGCTTTTTGTAGGACTAAAGGATCAGCTTGTATGCTTATGGTTGTATCGCAGTCTTCGCACGCATAGCTGACGCACGCGAGATTTTGACCTATTGAGTCCACCTTACGTACTTTAACTTTAGTAACTGGTGCACGGCACTCGTTATTAGGGCATAAATTGGGCTTAGGGTGTAAATTTGGCACCGGCATTCTCCTTATGGTGGCCATTACTTAAAATAAAAACCTATGCGCTAACAATTTAATTTCCCGTTACAAACCCCCTCAAACTCACTCGCCCTACGCCGATCCATATTCCCAGCAATTGATCGAAGCCAACGCTCCGATTCTTCCTGCGGGTCTACGTGATATGCCTGAAAGTATTTCCGTCTGAACTGTGTTAAATCGACGGCCTAGTATTTGGCTAACTTGCCCTAGTGACACGTTTGATTAGGTATGTACTTAGCGACCAAGCTGTTTGGCCCACTCCTTGAAAATCTCCCTCCCGACGTTTCAATCTGAGACGTCGCAAAATCGCGTTTAGTGCTCATTTGAAACACCAAAATTCGGTGTCCATGAACCCCTAGCGAGATGACTGATCCACGATTGATTGAGTGAATTTGTTAAGGTGAACGAATAAATAATCAACAAAATCAGTGAATTATACCAGATTATTTGTTAATTTTCTGGCCTGTGCCGTGCATCCCACCCATCGTCGTCACTTCCGGCGACGTTTGGGAAACTATGCGTGGCTGGAGAGCGGGCAGAGAAAGGTGGCAAAGGGAGGGCTGGACAAGCCTATGCCCTGTCGTCTGCCGCTCGCACTTTCTGCCCCAGAGACATCTCCAGACTGTCCGAAGATGAGGCATACGCCTATTTCGTATCGATCCGGTTCAAGGATAACGGCGGCAAAGCCCAATGCCCTCACTGTGGCTGTGGGGCGTGCTACGAGTACCAATCCAGACGGATTTTCAAATGCAAAGGCTGCGAGAAGCAGTTTTCCGCGACGACCAAGACTGAATATGCAGGTCGAAAACTATCGTTCAGGCAGATACTGGAATTGATCGTTGAATTCGCGCTCCCCGCTAAAGGGAAGAACGCTATTGAGGTCAGCAAGGCGCTTGGGATTTCTTATAGGACGGCGTTCTACCGGCTGCATGGGCTAAGGCGCAGTATGCAGCGCTCCCATGAACGGACGATCTTTGATGCGCCTGTCGAGATCGATGGTGCAGAGTTCGGTGGGTATATCAAACCGAAGAACCTAAGGATCAGCCCAAAAGATTATAGACGGATACCGTACAGGTCTTCCAAGAAAAAGGTCGTCTGCGTCATCCGTGAGCGGGGCGACAATGGCCGCACAAGGGTGGTGATCGGTAAGACCGAGGCTCAGGCGGCTAAACTTATCCCTGAATATATCGTGCCTGGTACACGCGTCTATGCGGATATGGGCTCAGGCTTTAATTTCATGAAGACCGATTATCAGATGAAGCGGATCAAGCATTCAGTGGAGTACTGGAGACCGGGCATTTCAACGAACAGTGCTGAATGCTTCTTCTCGGTACTCAGGCGGGCGGAGCGGGGTGTCTATCATCATATCG